>JAIKXR010000165.1 GCA_024683975.1 Paludibacteraceae bacterium | reverse complement strand
ACACCTCTATCTCCGCATCGGTGGTCTTCTCGAGGTGGTCCACACTCAAGGCATGGTGTTTCACTCCTATCTGTACCCCACCGCTAACTTCCAGTTCGTTGGCGTGAATCTTCGGTCGCAGACCGTGTTTCGCACCTGCGTCCAATATGCGGTCTGTGTCAGCCACAGTGAAGAACCCCTCGTCGCAGAACACGTCCACAAAGTCCGCCAAGTTCTCTTTTGCTACAGCGTGAATCATCTCTTCGCACACTAATCGCACATACTCTTCGTGTCCGTAACCGCGTCCGACAGCGTGCGCACCGAGAAAGGTGGCTTTGACCAGTGCAGGACATGTCTCTTTTATGCGGCGTATGACGCGCAGCATCTTCATCTCGTCCTCCGTGCGCAACCCGTAACCGCTCTTGATCTCGATGGCACCGGTGCCTTTGGCGACCATCTCACTGACACGCTCCATTGACTGGCGGTAGAGTTCGTCCTCCGGGGTCTCGTGCAGGCGGTCGGAGGAGTTGAGTATGCCTCCGCCACGACGGGCTATCTCTTCGTAACTCAGTCCGTTAATCTTATCAAGGAACTCGCCATCCCTGCTGCCCGCATAGACGATGTGCGTGTGCGAGTCGCAGAAGGATGGCAGCACCATCCCACCCTCCGCGTCTATGTAACTGTCAGCGCCGGCGGGCATATCCCGCATACAGCCGAAAGCGGCGATGCGGCCGTCCTCGATGAGCAGCCAGGCGTCCTGCAGCGTGCCGGTCTCATTCATCTCTTCACCCTGTTTGCGCAGCACTCCCTGAGGCAGGATGCCCACTATCTCGCGTATGTTCTTAATACAGGTCTTCACGGCGTATGAACTCTTTGGATGCCGCCATCAGCGGGTGCATATACTGGTCCACATAGATGAACGGCACCTGTTTGCGGTATTCGGAAACTATCTTCTCTAATTTCTCCGATGACTTGGCGGGACGGCGGAACTCAAGTGCCTGCGCGGCGTTCATCAGTTCGATACCGAGTACGGACTCGGTGTTCTCCACCACGCGCACCAGTTTGGTGGCGGCATTGGCTCCCATTGACACGTGATCCTCCTGTCCCTGTGACGAGGGTATGCTGTCGCACGAGGCGGGCCAGCATAAGCCCTTGCTCTGGCTGACGATGCTTGCAGCGGTGTACTGCGGAATCATAAAGCCGCTGTTCAGTCCGGGCTTGGCAACGAGGAAAGAGGGCAGTCCGCGCTGGCCGGAGATGAGTTTGTAGATACGGCGCTCGGAGATACTTGCCAGTTCGTTGAGGGCGATTGCGAGCATATCCATCGGCAGGGCGATAGGCTCTCCGTGGAAATTGCCGGCAGAGATAATCATATCCTCATCCGGGAATACATTTGGGTTGTCGGTGGCGGAGTTGATTTCGTTCTCTATGGCGCTGCGCACATAGGCTATGCTGTCCTTGGCGGCACCGTGCACCTGCGGGATGCAGCGGAAGGAGTAGGGATCCTGCACATGCTCTTTCTTGCGCACAATCAGTTCGCTGCCTTCCAGCAGTTCACGGAAGCGGTCGGCTGTCAGCAATTGTCCGGGCTGACGGCGCAGACGGTGGCTGTGCGGATAGAAAGGTTCGATGCGGCCGTCAAAAGCCTCTAATGAGATGGTGCCAATCATATCTGCCCACTTGCTCAGGCGTTCCGCCTGGATGAGCGACCATACGGCGTGCGCGGACATGAACTGCGTGCCGTTGAGCAGAGCCAGTCCTTCTTTCGACTGCAGGCGTATAGGCTCCCAGCCCATTTCCTGCCATACATCGGCACTCTGCCGACGCGCGCCTTTGTAATAAACTTCGCCCATGCCGATGAGCGGCAGGCAGAGGTGCGCTAACGGGGCAAGGTCGCCCGACGCGCCGAGTGAACCTTGCTGATATACAACAGGCAGGATGTCGTTGTTGAACATATCGACGAGCCGTTGCACGGTGATGAACTGGCTGCCCGAATGTCCGTAACTGAGCGACTGCGCCTTGAGCAGCAGCATGATCTTCACGATTTCGGGTCGCACCTCTTCGCCCATGCCGCAGGCATGCGACATGACGAGGTTGTGCTGCAGCTGGCTCAGGTCCTCTTCGGGGATGGTGATGTTGCACAGCGAGCCGAAACCGGTGGTCACGCCATAGACGGGTCGGCCGATGTCGCCCATCTTGCTGTCAAGGTACTTGCGGCATTTCTCGATGGCGGCGACTGCCTCTTCGCCGAGTTCCAACTGCTCGTGGTTGTCCAGAATCTGCTTTACGCGGTCCAGCGTAAGCATCTCATGTGAAATGGTGTGCATAATAGTTTATTTTAGGTTGTTTATATGTTCGTTGTTTAGGGGTTTATATATTTCTGTGCATCTTGCAAATAATCATTTCTTTATTGCTTCCCAATATCCTGTTTTATCAGAGCCTACACGCCGGATAAGTCTCAATTGTTTTAATACTGCCAACTCTCTGAATACAGTGCGCTCTGACAAATTGAGTTTTGATATTATCTCTTTTGTTGTCAGACCATCTCTTACACTGCCATTTACATTGCCGGTCTTGCCGGCAGCATCTGCAACGAGAGTGAGGATATTCTGCTGTCTTTTAGTCGGTTCTGAATAATTTACATTGCCATTTACATTGCCATGCTCATTGCTTGCACTGCCAAACAGGATTTCATCAGCAGGTGTGCCATTGACATTCTGCGAGTGGAACGGTATAGAGGTCTTAATGAAGTTGGTATAAAAAAAGAAAAGATGTCTTTGAGTGAATACGCATTACCTATGCGTTTCATGCCGGAGCCGAGGGATTCAACCATATCTACATCACGGAAAACGCGCATCAGTTCCTTGTTGCGTGGCGAACTGACCCCGCTGAAAAATTCCTCTTGTGTCATATCAACCGGCAGTCTTCCGGCGGAGATAATCTCTATATGGTCGGAAAATATCTCAAATTTAGGCGGCACCTCGTTGGTATAGTAATCGTTATGTACGATGGCATTGATGACTAACTCGCGCATAGCACGCTCGTCCCAAAGAGGAGAATCGATACGGCGTTTGTAGGTTATCTCGCTGCTGACATTGTTCTCCACACGCAACTTGTCAAGCACGTTGTCTGTGGCTTTTAGCAGCGAACAATAACCAAGTTCGTTGTTGGCAATAAGTATGTCACGATCCGTACCGGCATATTTGGCAACCTTGATGGATGTGCTGTTCTCATCGGCAAGCAGGTAAGCGACATAATTCGGCTCTCCTGCATCGGTCAGCAAGTCCAGATTCTCCATAAAATGCTCGTTCAGAATGAGTCCTTTGCTCTCGTAGTAGATATGCAACTGACGGAATGTCAGATTCTTGCGAGGAGAACGGATATTACGGAGTGAGTTGCGCACACGGTGGGCATAAAGGTCTTCTATCATTGCAACAGGCATGGGTTCTGCGGCTGTTCCCATTCGGATAAAACATCCTTTTTCAGATAATCCGTATTTGGTTTTGCAGTACGGTTTCTCACTGCCGGAGGAAACAAATATTTTGATGACAGGAACATTTTCAAAGTGTTCTACCGTAACATCAAACAGCCCCATTGGTGACGGGGAAACACCCATACGTATACGGTCCTTTATTTTGAGAATGTCGCCATCAATATCCTGCACCCCTACAGGCTTTCCATTATCATCAATGCCAATGTATATAATCCCGCCCTCACGGTAATTAAGGAAAGCCACAACCTCGCGCTCAATGTCAAGTTCGCGGGTCAGTTCCCTCTTGAATTCCATACGGTTGGTTTCTGTCATAAGTATATCGTTTAATGGTGTAAATTGGTTGCCTCATTAGTCGTTATTTCCGGCTGCAAAGATACAAAATTCTGAAAGGTCATTGTCACACTGCGTTTCACTTCTTACCAATAAATTCCACTTAGTCTCGATAATGCGCAATCCTTTGCTACAAGATTGTTGAGAACTCCCACGGGAAGAGGTGCTCTATGCCGTTGTTGTTGGGGAAACGGATTTCATCCAGCGTGACCACCACCTTGCGATACTGGTCGGCTATTTTCAGCAATGGCGCGTACTCACGCTTAGCTGTCTGCTCGTCACCCGCCATCTCCCAACATACTTGCACGTACAACTTCTGCTCACCTTTTATACCGACAAAGTCCACTTCCGATTGTCCTTGCACCCCGACGTACGTCAGCCATCCCTTGCGGCGCATATCCAAATAGACGGCGTTCTCCAACAGACTGCCCATACCATACGAGAAACCGCGATACAGATAGTTGTAATAAGCAAGGTCATTGCTGTAATACTTGCTATTGCCGGTAAGCAGCTCTTTTCCGCCTATATGATACCGCTCGGCTTTGTGCATCAGAAAAGCCTTGCCTAAATAGGAGATATACGAAGACAAGGTCTCGTAGTTGGTCTTGCGTCCCAGCGATTTGAAATAATTGACGATATTGGAAACAGACACCAGGTTCCCGGCGTTATTGACCAAATAGCGGAACAGGTCTTCCAATAACTGCGGGTCTTTGAGATTGTACCGACGCACTATATCCCGCAGCATGACCGTATCCTTGACAGCAGACACGTAATTGCGCCGCATATCTTCCGTATTCAGCCAAAACAGCTCCGGCAGCATACCCGTCTGCAAAAACCGGAGATAGTTGGCCCGTGTCATCGGCAGACCCTCCATCGCCGTGTATTCATGGAAACTATACGGCAGTATCTCAAACTCGATATATCGCCCTGAAAGCAGCGAGGCTAATTCTCCGGACAGCAAATCGGAATTGGATCCACTGATGAACAGTTCCTGCAGTTCTGCAAAATCCTGTGAGTGCGAATTGACAAACCGCTCCCATCCCGATACCATTTGCACCTCGTCCAGAAAAATATACACCTTTCCTATTGGTTGAAACAAAGAACGGTATTCTTCGTATAAATGCTGCAAGTCTTCTGCCGTCTTGACATCACCAAATTCCAAATACTCTTTGTTTATATACAAGATATTCTGCGCGGGAACACCTTCGTTCATCAGCCGTTTTGCCAACTGACGCAGCACATAGCTCTTACCGGCACGACGCTGCCCGATAAGCACTTTGATAAGGTTATTGCCTGTAGCAGCATGTATCCGGTCCGTGTAACCTGTACGCAGGAATCCTAATTCCGGCACATTGCCATCCCACAGATTGTACTTGCGAATTTGTTCCAACATAAATGCTTTAGATTAAAATCGACGGCAAAGATACTGTATTATTTTCAAACACACAAGAAAAACTGCAAGAATATCTGTATTTTTTCAAATAGACTTGAAAAATATTCTATTCCTCGGCGTTAGTATTTTGTGTTTCCATAGTCGTTTTTCAAATCAGATAGTGTTCGCTATATATACTCCTCCATATATAAGGCAAAAAAATGCCGAAATCTATCACCTCAAAAACAAGTTATTTCAAAAAAATGCATTTTTCTTTGTAAACGGCTGGTGTTCTACAAGATCATTATCAGTATCGGCAGGGGAATGGGGCCGTCCATGTTATAGAGGATGTCGCTGCTGTACGACGAGCGTCCGCGATACACGCGATTACCACTGATGTTCAAAATGATATCACTGCTATACGATGAGTTGCCTTTGTACAGCGACTTGCCATCCCACGTGTAGAGGATGTCGCTGGTATAGGACGAATTGCCCTTGTAAAAACGAGTCTGTGCCATAACTGCGGTACTTATTATCGTGAATAATATGATAAAAATTTGGTTCATCCGACATTTCGAGTGATGCGGCAGTCGTGTAGGGCGTATAGTCTCAGGGTAAAATACTTGTCATCTCTAAAACCATATGCATTGCGCTTCATAACCTTTATCTTATTGTTGATGCCCTCAACCTTTCCCGT
>JAIKXR010000144.1 GCA_024683975.1 Paludibacteraceae bacterium | reverse complement strand
GATACGAAAATTGGCACTTCAAGTAGTCAGAAACCATTCAGATAAAAGAAGTGTCAGGAAAAGACGGTTCAAAGCCTCATTGAATGCGGACTACATGTTAGATATGGTCAAAAACTATAAATTTTGATGCGGTTGCCCTGTTCAAAATTCTGTTTCTCATACCCACGTTCGTGTACTCATCATACGGATACACTGCCGATAAACGTAGTGATGGTTGATTGATGCCGAGCTCAAGGTATTTGATGACCGTTAAATACAAACTGTGTCATAAGACAATCTCATAATCTCATAATCGCTTGATAAATGCAGAAAATTGACATGCCGTTTGCGTAAGTCCTCATTTCTTTTGTACCTTTGCCGCTGTTAATAACAAGTGGTATGCTACATAGGTGGTCCGCTAGTTCAATCTATAAAGCATTGAATATGAAAAATAAAATACTATCTCTTTTGTTTGCATTGACAGTATGCGAAGGAATCACCTTTGCCAACTCCGACAGCGGCACCTGCGGCGACAACTTGACGTGGACATTCGATGGCAAGACCCTGACCGTCTCCGGCACAGGAGCGATGACTGATTATACCGATTCGTCAATTGCGCCGTGGTATGCCTTTCGCACTGTTATCCTTGATGTTATTATCGAAGATGGTGTGACAACCATCGGGAACCATGCTTTCTATGGTTGCACCGATCTGACGTCCATAACGGTTTCTAACAGTGTCACACGCTATGGAGACTCGGCTTTCCGCGGATGTTACGGTCTGACCTCCGTAACGATTCCCCGCAACGTCACAAGCATTGGAGACAGGGCTTTCAACAGTTGCCGCAATCTCGCCGCAATGATGGTGGAAAGCGGGAACACAACCTATGACAGCCGCAACAACTGCAATGCGATTATTGAGACAGCCACCAACACGCTGGTTGCCGGCTGTAAGAACACACGGATTCCCGACAACGTGACAACCATCGGCAAGTGGGCTTTCCTGGGCAACACCGGTATGACTTCACTGACGATTCCCAAAAGCGTCACAAGCATAGGGGAAAGGGCGTTCAACAGTTGCCGCGGCCTGACCACCATTATCGTGGAAAGCGGCAATCCAATCTATGACAGCCGTGATAACTGCAATGCCGTTATTGAGACGGCGACCAACACGCTGGTTGCAGGCTGCCGGAATACAGTCATTCCCGTCAGCGTCACAACCATCGAAAGACATTCTTTCTATAGTTGCAGCAGTCTGACCGCCATAGTGATTCCTGAAAGTGTGACCCACATTGAATACGGCGCATTTATCGGTTGCAGCGGTCTGGCATCCATTACGGTGGAAAGCGGGAACAAGACGTATGACAGCCGCGATAACTGCAATACCGTTATAGAGACGGCTACCAACATGCTGGTTGTCGGCTGCCCAAGCACAGTCATTCCCGGCAGCGTCACAGGCATTGCGAAAGACGCTTTTAACAATATCAGCAGTCTGACCGCCATAGCGATTCCCGTCAGCGTGACAACCATCGGCAAATACGCATTTTGCAAGTGCGGCAAACTGACCTCCATGGTTATTCCCGACAACGTGACGACCATTGGGAAAAGCGCTTTCTATGGTTGCGCTGCTTTGGAAGATATCACCATCGGCAGCGGAATAAATGTGAGACACGGTATAGGTAGCGGTGCCTTTTCAGGATGTCCGAAGATAAAGCGTGTTACCTGCAAGGCGGCAGATCCTCCTGTTATCGCCAGGGATGTCTTTGCTAATTGTCCCGTATTAAGCGCGATTGACTTGTATGTTCCGACCGGCTCTGTCCAACTGTATCAGGATGCGGACGTCTGGTCGGAGTTTCATATCATTGGCGAGGATCTTGACGGTGAAGTCCCGACCGAAGCAGAAGACATCTTCTCGGATAGTCAAGCCCCTCAACCCGCTGTCAAGTGCATCTCCGATGGCATTCTCCATATCCGCCGCAATGGCAGAACCTATGATGCCAATGGACAATTCGTAATGGATAATTGACAATGAACAATTGGTTGGTACGCAACATCACTGTCTATAAGTTCTATGTAATCGTAAAGGGTGTGTCAATGTGTTTTGATACACCCTTATGAAATTCAGAATGCAAATCTTATCTGTCAAGTTGCTCATATATTGAGTTCTTCGACTTATATTCGGGAACAATCTGCTTCATTTGTGCTACTGTTTGCATAGGCGACTCTTTGGCGGCAGTTTCAATCAACCGGTCAATAACTATGCTTACCTTATCGTAGTTCTCCTCACGCACGCGTGCAATCTTGATTTTTTCGTTTTCAGTAGGTAATGTTATCTCCTTGCGATTGAGTACCTCTTCATAGAGTTTCTCGCCCGGACGCAAGCCCGTGAACACTATCGGTATATCAACGTCAGGTCTGTAGCCGGCGAGACGAATCATATTCTTCGCCAAGTCCAAGATTTTGACCTGATGACCCATATCGAAAATAAAAATCTCACCGCCGTTACCAAGTGTGGCTGCTTCCATAACAAGCGTGCAAGCTTCTTGTATAGTCATAAAGAAACGGATAATATCCGGGTGGGTAACCGTCACCGGACCGCCTTGGGCAATCTGCTTCTTGAAGTATGGAATGACCGAACCATTTGACCCCAGTACATTACCAAAACGTGTCGTTATGAACCGTGTACAAGAAGGATTTTCTGCTGACAGTTTATTGTAGAGCGACTGCACATATATTTCCGCAATGCGTTTTGATGCACCCATCACATTTGTCGGATTGACGGCCTTGTCTGTTGAAATCATCACGAATCTCTTCACTCCGTATGATACTGCCAAATCTGCCAAGTTCTTTGTCCCCAATACATTGGCGCGGACAGCCTCGTTAGGAAACTCCTCCATCAGAGGTACGTGTTTATATGCCCCGGCATGGAAAATTACATCAGGATGGTAGTCTGCGAATGCTCGCTCCATTGCAACTTTGTCACGCAAATCGCCTATATATGCAACTATGTTGGCGTTAGGATATTGATGACGCAAGTCTAACTGTAGGTCGTGAAGTGGTGACTCTGCTTGCTCGAAGAGTACGACAACCGATGGATTAAAACGCAGTGCCTGTCTGACCAATTCGCTACCTATCGAACCCGCAGCTCCTGTTATCATCACCACCTGGCCTCGCAATATGGCAGACACATTCTCAATGTTCATCGTGATGGTCGGACGCTCTAACAAGTCCTCAATCTGTATCGACTCTATCCTGCCAATCCTGACCTGTGATTCGTCACCCTGTGTCCAAGAGGAGAACGATGGAGCAGTCAATATGCGTATGTCGTTTTTCAAAAACTTACTCAAATCCACACCAGGGTTGATCTCTTTCATCTTTATCGGAGAAACTATCACATCGCGTATGTTATGACGTTGCATCATAGGAATGAGATCATCGTTATTTACGTAAATGGGCAGACCTTGTATGCTGTACGATTTTATGTCCTTTCCGTCAGTAATGAATCCTTTGGGAACATATTCATAATACGACCCTGAACTGCGAAGCATCTTGGCTATGGCCAATCCTGCGGATTTAGTGCCGTATATAAGCACCCGCCTGCGTTGCCCCGTATGTTGCAATACGGTGTCGTACAGAGTCTTGACTCCTACGCGAAGACAAAATAATGTTACAAACGCCAGCGGGCAGTATATAAGCGGCAATGTGTTCAAAAACAGTTTGACATCCGCTGTGTATTGGACTATAATATTGGTCAGCAGTACAATGGCACCACAACTCACTACTGCTAAAAGAACCTTGATGATATCCACAAAAGTCGAAAAACGTATGATGCCCGAATACGAATGAAACAGCCAGAAACAAAAGACTTGAATAAGCATCATTGATATCATCTGTTGCCAGAAACTAAGTACCAATCCGTCTATGCCGTATGTGAACAGACTGCTGCCGATGGCATAACTGATAACGTATGCTGCAAAGCACAGTACGATATCAATCAACAGCACTGCCCAACGTGGCGTGTATTTCATATCCGGTATATGGGAAAATATATCCGTTTCTAATAAACTCTGCATAAATTATATGGATTTAAGTGTTTGTAAAATCAGACGCAAATCGCCCAATAAACTATTATTGTTTACATAATCTAAATTAATCCGAAGTTTATCGGGCATTATGGTCTCTATATAGTATCTTTCGGGATCGGAAGCATGAGCCAGAAGATCATTCTCGTTGCGGTACTTGATGCTTGCTGCATCTGTTATTCCGGGGCGGACATCCAATACGTGCAGCTGTTCTTCTGTGTACATCTCTACATATTTCCTCACTTCAGGACGCGGACCCACAAAAGACATATCACCTTTCAGTACATTCCACAACTGGGGCA
>JAIKXR010000141.1 GCA_024683975.1 Paludibacteraceae bacterium | reverse complement strand
ACGACCCGTTACACGATGGTCGGCAATACTGTCAAAAATCGGTGGTAGCATAATACTTGATTTTAATGTGTTATTACGCTACAAAAGTACAAAAAACAAATAGTATATACAAATGATATGCAATTAAAAATCAATAAAATACAACTGTTTTGGGGGTTGCTCCTACGACTGGCGGTTCAATCAAAACATGACGACCCTTCGCAATATAATCATGCGACTCTTTATGATTAATTTGATGTGGTTGCCATGTGAAATCATAAATAAATTTGTGCGTGTGCCAAAGGAGTTGTACCTTTGCGCGGCTTTTTATGGGTCAAATAGATTTTCGGGCCGCAAACGGCGGCTCATAATATGAACAAAAAACAAAAAAAGACGATGAACATTGTTAGAAAAGAGATTCAGTTGCCGGACGGCAGGGTCATCACCCTCGAGACGGGCAAGTTGGCGAAACAGGCTGACGGAGCCGTTATGGCAACGCTGGGTAACACGATGATTTTAGCCACGGTATGCAGTGCCAAGGATGCCGTTCCCGGCACGGACTTTATGCCATTGACAGTCGAGTACAAGGAGAAATTCGCTTCCGCCGGACGTTTCCCGGGCGGCTTTACACGCCGCGAAGGCAAGGCCAGCGACTACGAGATACTGATTGCGCGCCTGATTGACCGCGCACTCCGTCCCCTCTTCCCCGCCAATTACCATGCGGACACTTTTGTCAACGTAACCCTCTACAGCGCCGACGGCATTGACATGCCCGAGAGCATAGCTGGTCTGGCTGCTTCGGCGGCTCTGTCCTGCTCCGATATTCCTTTCGAAGGACCCATCAGTGAAGTACGTGTCGCCCGCGTGAACGGCGAGATGGTTATCAACCCCACTTTCGAGCAGTGTGAACATGCTGACCTCGAACTGGTTGTAGCCGCCACCGAGGACAATATCATGATGGTGGAAGGCGAGATGAAAGAGGTGCCTGAGAGCGTGATGCTGGAGGCCATCAAGGCGGCTCACGAGGCCATCAAGCCCCAGTGCCGCGCACAGTTGGAGATGATGCGCGAGTATGGCAAGGAGACCAAACGCGAGTACTGCCACGAGATCAACGACGACGAACTGCGCCAGGCGGTGCACGACTACGCTTACGACCGCGCCTATGCGCAGGCTACCAGTGCCGACACCGACAAGCACCACCGCGAGGAGATGTTCAAGCAGATTCGCGAGGACTTCAAGACTGAGAAGACCGACTATATGCAGCAGCGCGCCGAGGCTCTTGGCGTGGAGATAGACGACATAGCCGCACTGGTTGACCGCTACTACCACGATGTGGAGAAAGAGGCTATGCGCCGCGCCGTTCTGGACGAGGGCAAGCGCCTCGACGGACGCAAGACGACCGACATACGCCCCATCTGGTGCGAAGTCAGTCCCCTGCCCGGACCTCACGGCTCCGCTATCTTCACACGAGGCGAGACGCAGTCGCTCTCGACCGTCACGCTCGGCACATCACGCGACGAGAAAATCATTGACGAGGCGCTCATCCAGGACACCGACCGCTTCCTCCTCCACTACAACTTCCCGCCCTTCGCCACCGGCGAGGCCAAACCGCAGCGCGGCGTGGGACGCAGAGAGGTTGGACACGGCAATCTTGCCTGCCGCGCGCTCAAGAACATGATTCCCGAAGATTATCCATACGCCATACGTGTCGTATCCGACATTCTCGAGTCCAACGGCTCGAGCTCGATGGCGACTGTCTGCGCAGGCTGTCTGGCTCTGATGGATGCAGGCGTGCAGATTAAGAAACCCGTCAGCGGTATCGCTATGGGACTCATCTCCGAGAACAAAGGCACGAACTACGCCATCCTGAGCGACATCCTCGGCGATGAGGACCACCTCGGCGATATGGACTTCAAGACCACCGGCACACGTGACGGTCTGACCGCCTGCCAGATGGATATCAAGGTGGACGGACTCAGCTACGAGATTCTGGAGAACGCTCTCGCACAGGCGCATCAGGCACGTATGTACATCCTTGACCGTATGCTCGAAGTGATGCCCGAACCGCGTGCTGACCTCAAGCCGCACGCTCCGCGCATTATCACCTTCTACATCCCGAAGGACATGATTGGTGCCGTTATTGGCCCGGGCGGGAAGATTATACAAGGTATTCAGGCAGAGACTGGTACGGTTATTGCTATTGACGAGGACGAACGTGGCGGCAAGGTGGAGATTGCCAGCAACAACGGCGATTCGATGAAAGCCGCTATGGCGAAGATCAAGGCCATCGTTGCCCTGCCCGAAGTGGGCGAGATTTACGAGGCAACGGTCAAGTCCATTATGCCTTACGGCTGTTTCGTTGAGTTCATGCCCGGCAAGGAGGGACTGCTCCACATCTCCGAGATTGACTGGAAACGCTATGATACGATGGAGGAGACGGGTATTCACGAGGGCGACAAGCTGATGATCAAGTTGCTTGAGATTGACGAGAAGACGGGCAAGTTCCGCCTCTCCGCACGGGCTCTCAAGGACAAACCTGAAGGCTACACCGACCCCGAGCGTCCGCAGCGTCCTCCCCGTGGTGAGCGCGGTTTCGCTGACCGTGCGATGAGCGACCGTTTCGGCAACCGGGGTGAGCATAACTACGGCGACCGTCCCCGTTCGGAGCGTCACGGACAGCGTGACTTCCGCAACCGCGACTTCGATGGCGACGGCGCACGCCTCGACCGCAGACACTAACTCAGCGTCTAAGCAGACACTAACATCAGCGTCTAAGCAGACACTAACTCAGCATCTGGGCAGACATTAACTCTGCATCTAAGCAGACACTAACTCTGTATCTAAAATAAGATGCTAATACGAAAAGTGCGTGTGTCCAATCCTTGGCACACGCACTTTTCATTACTCATTATGCATCTCCTTTTTGTCACTCATTGAACACATCCTTTTCAGCACCCAAACAGTGCAACTGACAAACACGAAGTCATCAACACGCAGTCCCCAACACGTAGTAATCACCACGAAGTCAGTGACCAGACAGCAAGCAACTACGGCAACGACACGGCAACGACACGATAACGAGTCGATAACGACACGATAACGAGTCGATAACGACACGACAACTAACTATCATTTCACCGAATGACTAAACCTGAAAAAGCTTGACTCTTTTATTGAGATAGAATCTGCCTAAACCATAAAAAGGACATGACTGTACTTTGGCTTGTTCTGTCTTATGTATGCCGGAAAAGGGAAACGAAATAGGCGTTTTCAGGGAAAAAATAACTCGTTTTGGACAAAAAACGAAAAAATATCCTTATTCATGTTGCAGTTTTCTGTTTCTATTTGTACATTTGCGCCGCAAAATGCGGTATAGTACGGCAACGCTCGCTATCATGCCCCCAAGTACCGTCCGCAATCCTAACTGCCACTGTCAAACAGAATAACCATTAAAATCAATATAGTATGAAAAAACCTGTTCTCTTTATTAATTGTTGTGCTATTGTGTTCAAGCATGACCTATGCTGATACACAAAGGAAATAATTACCATCTGTTGAATAATATAAATACTACATAATATGAAAAATATCTACAAATATGTCTTTATTGCTTTCTTGTTGGTTATAGGATGTAATTCTATCAAAGCGAATGATTGGGCATGCACTCATTACGATTTGAATACGCTGCAATACAACGGATGGGATGACGGTGTTTCAAGTTGTACCAAATTGTTGTATATGCAATTCAGGTACACTTATCAAACATACAACCGCTATTACTTGTATCTGGAGTTTTCTTTGAGTGATGATAATTGGAGGAATTACAATGATATCATTGGTCCCAAACCGGGTAAGTACTATTTTGGTTCTGCTAATGGTAGTAATTGGTGTTCTTTGCAAAATAAAGCCCTTGCATATTCCAGTCAGTATAGTGATTATTCAAGTATGGCATGGAATGACCACTATTATTCGTCTTCCGGTTGGAAGCGATATGCTTCCTGGCAATTTGACGGAACGGGTGAAGATTGTTATATACTTGTGGAAGAAGGAAAAAATGGTAATATCTACATGGAAGTACATAACTATGAATCAGGTTGGGGAAATGTAGATGTTACAATTGGTGAAAAGAATCCTAATCAAGTTACCATTCCATTAACAACCAACTTAGAAAGGAAGGATAATACGCAAGCAGATAATCAATGGAAATATCTGCAACTTTCAGGTACAGGCACAGGTAGCGATAATAAAAACTACAATGTCTCATTCTATATTAAGAGTGGTTACAAGACCGGCACGTTTGGTGCGTCCGACTTGGACAAGGAGCAAACCCATCTTGTGCAGAACGGCACGACGATAGGTTGGTCTGACGTAACATTGACCGTCACAGAAACTTCTACCGACGTGTACAATCTTACTGCCACTTTCACGGGCGTTGATGGAATAAAATATTTCGTGACTGCTGATTACAAAGACGATTGTGCGACTACTGGAGATGAAGGCACTCAAGGCAGTGTACCGTGTACGGCATATTTTACGCTGGACCAGATGAGCATCACCTCCCGAACGACATTGGGAAATGCATTATGTAATGCGGACTGGAAAACACCGAACGGCTGGTCAAAGACCTTCACCGTATTGCAGGCATCTAGTAGTGACGGCACAAATGTCAAACTGTTCTTCTCCAATATATCAACGCAGACCTATAACGGCATTGTTTCACCCGTCGCACGGGATTATGCTTTTGCAAATGCCGGTATGGATCAAGATTATACTTATCTCGCTGAAACTAATTGCTTCAATCCTATAGGGAATGAAAACTTGTATTATTATGGATTCATTTATGATGAGAATGGTACGATGAATATACCTGTGAAATGGTATGATTATGACAACGTTGCGGTAGGACAGGGAAGTGTATATTATGGAGACAATGCTTGGTTCCCGGGAGGAAACAGTGATCCGGATAACGATTATGTGATTCCCGAATACCACCAGATATGCCCTTACTGGTCCATCTATACCTGTCCTGACGGTGAGTCGTACTATTTCAATAGTTCATGTGTCGTGCACGTGGAGCAGAAAGCGGACGGCAATGTATTTATTCAAGTTAGGGACAAGGAGGACGCTTCAGCCGTCTATGTGCAGATTGGTACAACTACCGTTGACCAAGGCGGTTCGGGAGGCGGTGGAGGTGATGTCACTCCGACCATCAAGTTCGACACCTACGTAAACGGTCACGGTTCGGTCACTGTTTCACCCGAAGAGTGCCTCTATGCCGTAGGCGCAACAATCACGCTTACGCCTGTAGCAGAGACAGACTGGACCTTCACCGGCTGGACAGGTGATTGCGCCAATCAGATAGAAGATAACCACAACGGCACATACACTTACACCGTTCCTGCAAACGACTGCTCCGTGATAGCCAATTTCGAAGAAGGAAATTCTTGTACCTATAACGTGTCCTTTGATGCCAACGGCGGAAATGGCACGATGGAGACTCAGACCTTCAACTGCGGCGTGGGAGGTAAACTCAATCCGATTGGTTTCACAGGCCCGGAAGTAACTGTGACCTACAACTACCACGGCGCAACAAGCGGCAACAGCACGCCTTCAGTTACCGTCAATAAACCCTTCGACATTTGGGAGGACAACAAAGTTAATGAATTGCACGATGACGAAGAAGATGTTGATTTCTCCGTATCTAATGGTGAGACTGTCACGATGACGGCCCAATGGCGTAATCCGAGTGTGACACTCCCGACACCCGAAAAGACCGGCTTCACGTTCAACGGCTGGTACACTGAGGAAACCGGCGGCACGCTGAAAGGTACAGGCGGTGCAAATGTCATTATCTCAGGAGACATCACACTTCACGCACAATGGACGGCGAATGGATATACCATCCGTTTCGAGAATCACGATGGAGAACTCCTGCAGGAAAGCGAAATGTCAATAGGCTCAATACCTTCCTTCGGTGGCACACCTGAACGCCAGAACGAAGGCGATGAGTATAATTACTATGTATTTACTTTCACCGGCTGGGCTGACAGCGAGAACAATACCTATGCTGCAGGAATCCAACTTCCTGCTGTAACGCAAAATGCCACCTATACGGCGCAATATAGCGAAGACTTGTACATCAACCTTCAGGAGAAGAAGGATGCTGATTATTATACTAACTTCTCTGACCTCTACAATGGTAAAAAAGCGGCTACTGCCACCCTCGAACGCACGTTCACACGTGGTCAATGGGCTACTCTCTGCCTGCCTTTCAATGTCACTGCCGGACTTATGGGATCCATTGGTATGACCGGACGTGTATTTGAGTTCAGTTATGCGGAAGGTAACCTCGAATCGGGTATCACTCTCTATTTCAGCCAAGCCAAAAAAATTGACGCTGGCAAAGGATATATAGTGAATGCTAATACCAAGTTAGCCCAGAAGGACAAGTTTGTCTTCCCAGGCGTTACTGTCAAAACAGATGCCGATATAGCATCATCTTTCAATGTGTTAAACTTGGAAGGTCATCGCTCTTCTGGCATTGTTTACTTGGTAGGAACGCTCCGCACCGGTACAGTCAAAGGTACTGAAGGTAATGGCAACTTCTATTTCGGATTGAGTAATAATACGATAAAGAAAGCCAATGAAACTGAGGGTACTAAACTGCTTGCTTATCGCGGCATCTTCCGTTCCACCGAGAGTCTGCAGACAGGATGTCGTGTACGCATAGTGGCAGAAAGCGAGGATGGGCAGATAGTTGGTGAACTTGAAGTGGTGGATGGTGAATTGGAAGACGTTAATACTCCCAAGAAGTATATGCAAAACGGTATTCTTTACATCGAACGTAACGGAGTCCGCTACACAGCCGAAGGACAAAAAGTAGAATAATAACCTAAGCATTATCAATATAAAAGACGGAGCATAAATTTTGCCGTATATAAAAATACACAACTATGGGATTGTTTAGTAAACCATTTATTGATGTTGTCGAGTGGCATCCGCAAGGAAGTGAAGTCGTTTATGCCTATCATTTCCCTGAAAGAAACTTGTCCACAGCGACACAATTAATTGTTCATGAAAGCCAAGTTGCGCTTTTGTTCTCCAAAGGGCAATTGATTGGGACTTTTGGACCTGGTAAAAAAACATTGACCACAGAGAACTTGCCTCTTCTCCGCAATCTGTATGGATTCGGCTTCGGAGGAACCAATCCGTTCTTCGCAGAAGTATGGTTTGTAAACAATGTGCAAACTTTTGCCATCGATTGGAAGATCAACCAACTGCCGATTTTTGATGTGGATTATCAAACACAAGTACCTCTTGTCGCTACAGGTCAGTATGGTCTGAAAGTGACAGATTCTGAAAAATTTGTCATCAAATTTGTAGGCACGCGTGACAAGTTTACGCAGGCTGATATGACCACACAGTCTATGGGTGAGATTTGTTCCAAAGCGAAGTCCTTGATTCTCCAGTATATGCTCGCCAACAAAATCGGCTTTATGCAGATTTCTGCCTATCTGGACATCTTAGGTGCTAATTTGCGCGACCAAATGGCATCATTCTGGACTGAAGTCGGATTGGAGTTAACAAAATTCTATGTCAATAGTATTGAAGTAGATAAGACCACTCCGGAAGGCCAGCGTATAGCAGATGCAATATCTCAACAGGCAACGCAGAAAATCACAGGTCGCACTTGGCAGCAGGAGCAGATGTTTGATACCGCGAATAATGCCATTGACAGTTTTACCGGAATGGCGGGACAAGGCGGGACAGGCGGTTTGCTCGGTGGCTTGATGGCTGTGCAAATGATGAGCGGTATGAGCAATGGTATGGGGGGCGTTGGTGCAGGCCTTATGCAACCTGCGTATGGTCAACCTGCCATGGGAGGTGCTGGCAATGCCAATGCTGTCCAGGCAGCAGGAGGTCAGGCAAACACAGGCATGAATATGATGGCGGCGCGTCCGGTTTATTGTGCGGCATGTTCCAAGAAATATATGTCCGATCAGGCATTCTGTCCCCATTGCGGACACAAATATAATCCTTGTCCTAAATGTGGCACCGACAATAGCGAACATGCCAAACGTTGTGTGTCTTGTGGTACACCATTAGGCGGAGGAGGCGCAGGTGCTTCTCGTATCTGCCCGAATTGCGGCACTCCTTTGGCTCCCGGAGCACAATTCTGTGGAAATTGCGGTACGCGCGTTGGCGTGCAGAGTGACAATATATGTTCCCGCTGTGGCGCAGAATTACAGCCCACTGCAAAATTCTGCCCGGTTTGTGGTAATCGTCGTTAAAATTCCATTTTTATGAAGCGAACTATTCTTGCAGCAATTGTGTTGCTAATCGCAGAGGCTTTTATAGTGTGTGCGATGTTATTGATTCCCATTCCAATTCCTATCCGGGTCAGAATATTGGATATGGTAGTTTTGTCAATCGTTCTTTGGAGGGTTGGCTATGACCTGTTCCGCCCTCTTGTGAATCTGGCTGTTAAAAATCCGCCTGAAGTAGGAAGTCTTGGTGTAAGATGGACCGGACAAATCTCATACTTGTTATTCGCGATAGGATTTGCAATTATTGGTGTCATATACCTGATTCCGTTTGTTTACCAGCTTCTTGGCCAGGTACTCTTGGTGGGACTTCTTCTTTTGACTTATTACTTTGCTATGCATGCAGCAGAGATGGTGAAAAAAGTCAGCCAACGAGAAGATGCGGTGCTTGAAGGAAGGGAACAAATGCGCCGCGCTTTGTCGCAAATACAAGATGAAATCACTATTGGCTCGAATGTCCCTGAATATTTCCGAGCATCCATAAACGATATGGAGGACAAATTGCGTTATATTTCTCCGAGTGATAATGCTGATGCCATTTCATACGAGAAGCAATTTGCGGATATCGCCACCAGAGTCAGTATAGCTATGGCTGATTTCGCTATGAATGAAGAAAGTATCAAGCAAGATATTCTAAGAATGCAACGTGTTCTTGACAATCGTAAAAAAGTAAGAAATTAATTATTCAACTATAAATTTAAATTATGGCAACAACAGGTAAAGTTTTCCAAGATTCGAGTAACATCTACCAAGATGAGGCAAAGGTGTTATTTAATTATTACCGGCAGGCCGCTGAGAAGATTGTCCGTGAAGAAGAGCGTATTGAAAAAGAAATCGCTAATCTGAACGAACAGAAAGTTCAGATAGAAGAGAAGGCTTCCACTTGCTGGAAATGGTTTTTAACCATTATCCTCTTTTTCATGTATTGGGTGCGCAAAAACAAATACAACAAAGAGATTGCCGCACTTGACGACCGCATTGGTGAGTTCCAAAAGCAGCATAAAGAAATCTACAGAGGATATAAAGTGAACAAATTGGGCGTTGTTTATGTTCCGGTTGCAGACCAGATTAAGTATGATGACAAGAGTTTTATTGTTGATTATACCGGTCAGGTTCCTAAATCGCAAGTCACTCTCCAGATGAGTCGTCAAAACGATTTACTTTGTAGCACAATCACTGATATCAGGCAGTTGAATACGGAAGCGCCCATTGTGGAAACCTCCAATGAAGCAGAGCCTGTGGAGACAGATGAGTACTCGTTGTCTATTCAGGAAATTAATCAAAATGATTATTTCGGTAAGTTAGACAGGGCATTACGCACCATTTCTTTCTGCATGAATGATTTGGACACTTCTGCCGTTGAACTACCGTTGGTTGCAGACGATAGCGAGCATTTGGAGCACATAAATGAATACACTACCACGCAATTGCCGGAAAATTCAGTGGTACTCCCAATGTTTGACGCAGAACGTTATAAAGATGATATCGCCAAATTTGAGGAACTTAATAAATTGAAAGATTCGTTAAGCAGTGAAACAAATCAGTTTGAAGAAGTTCTTAAAGACTTGATGCAGACGATGGCAAGTTCAGTGCAAACGATTTCCATGCTCAAGTTATCCAGTACTGACAAATTGGTAAATCAATCCAATAGTTTGCTGTATAAGATATTAAAGGCTCCGTATAATCACTATTCTCCATTATTGGAGGCGGAAGAAATTCAACGTATCCGTAATGAGAAATTTGATTATTCGGATTCAGTTCAGGGGTATCAACCATTCACTCTCCGTCAAAGTTCCCGTGTACGGTATAACCTGATAACTGATACGTGGACTGCTGAAGATGGCAGCACAACATCAATGCCGTTTGGAATACATCAGATTTATGAAGAAATCGTAGCCCCTATGGTGGAAAAACTCATGCAGGAGAACCGGATAGAGCGTCTGAAGATTTATAATCATATTAAAGACCAGAAGATTTCATATTTGAACAAATGGCATCAAGACACAGATGCCTTCTATCGTTCCAATAGAGAGCAATCGGCTGATTTGATTAATCTTATGCAAGAGAGTCTGCGTGAATATGTAGCGGCATATAACACGCTTGCATCACTCCAAAAAACGCAAGACTCGATGAATAAATCACAAAATCTGGAAGCGGGCGTTGTGGCTTCCGAAGACAATTCTGCAGAGACTCTGCTCGCTTTTGAGACACAAGCAAAGCAGTTTGAGCAAGTGCAGAATGATTTCGAAGAGTATATGGACAGACTGAAAGAGGACATTGATGCACGAGCTGATGAGTTTGGACATATAGAGTATTACGATGCCCGTTTGCAAGATGGACATTCAAATGAGTTGGCTGTTGCTTCGAACGAGGTGCGCGATATGGATGAGCGTCGCAAATCATTAACGATGGTTAACCCGCTGCTTGCTAAGAAATCAGTGCTTCCTCCCGAGCCACAGGTTGAGGACTTGGTTTATGAGCATCTGTCATTGAACTTGCCAATGATAGCGAAAAATGCTTTAGAGGAGTTGGCAAAGAAAGCTTTGGAGAATGAAGCGGCGTATGCAGCAGATTCCGAATTAGAAACCCCTCATATTCCAAGTAATGGCGATGACCCTGATGAAATAGATTCTGTTAACGGGGATACTCTCAATGAAAAAGGTCTTATTGCTGACGCTGAGGATGAAGACAATGAAGAACATGTAAATGAAACAGAAGAACCTGTAGAAGAAGTTGAAAACACCGGAGAAGAACACTCCGAAGAGGAAGAGGAAGAGGAAGAGGAAGAGGAAGAGGAAGAGGAAGAGGAAGAGGAAGAGGAAGAGGAAGAGGAAGAGGAGACTGAAGAGGACGAAGAGGAGTCATACGTTGATGAAGATGAATCGGACGACATCTATGGCGTAAGGTTGAATGATGCGGGAAAGAACAAACTTCAAATCGTCAAAATTCTAAAAGACAGCCTTAATGTCTCTTTGATGGAAGCAAAAGATTTCGTTGATAGTGTTCCGTGTACAGTCATAGAAAATGTAGATGCACAAACGGCGGAATATTTGCTGGAACAAATGAAAGAAGCCGGTGCTGATGCTGAAATCATCGAAGAAGACGATGAAGAAGAGGAACTTAACGGCATCTATAGTGTAAGCCTGAATGATGCCGGAAAGAGATTACTTCAAATCGTCAACATTCTTAAAAACAATCTTAACATCTCTTTGCGGGAAGCAAAAGAACTAGTTGATAGCGCTCCGTGCATCGTCTTGAAAAATGTTGATGCACAAACAGCGGAAGATTTGCTTGACCAATTGAAAGAATCCGGTGCTGATGCTGAAATTATCGAAGAAACTAACGAATAAATTGAGCGTGTATGGAATATATTAATTGTTTAGTTGATACGCAGCCAATGGCCAATGAGTTGCAGTCGGTAAGTAATCATGTTACCGGTACAACGACGGCTGTGGTTGCTATGCAGGCCGCAGTTATCAAGGCTGACCAAGACGCAGCCGACAGGGTATGCCATGATGTCAACAGAGGATTCCACGCGCTTATGAGTTCGCAGCTCTCGCAGAAGATTGCAAAATTACAAAGCGATGTGGATTCGCACTTGTTACGGCTTAATCAGCAGGCAAAGCAGTTAATGAATATCAAAAGGCAGATGGAGCGGGACTATCAGCGTACTGCCATGAGATATAGCAAGACGTTTAATTCCATCAACAAGGAATTGCGTCAGCGTGTACAAGAATTAGACCAGCCTGTCTTCCGATTTTCCACAACAGAAGTGGAGACTACCCGGAATAGAATGACCGCATTGACAGCCACTATACCTGTCGTGCAAGCGGAAGCGGTTGCAGATGCCCAAAAGATTCTTACTTCAAAAGTTAAATACCATGGTATGCAGGTTCTTGAGGCTACGCGGGATTTTGTGGCGGATATGGAGCAACAACGCGAGTTAACCAACCGTATCCTGTTATCCAACAGAAAAGCCGAGAGCAAAGTAATCTATATACCGGTGGTTGTTACGGAAGGGAATTTTGAGCAGGGAACAAGTTCAAAAGTATATTGCAGCAAAGAACTCCTGTCAGAACAGAACGTGTCCGACATTCGCGGCGAGATTATGCAATCAAGCGGTTCGTTGAATTGGCACGATACGGAAAAAGATGCGATGGTTGAGAATGAAGTGGTACGACTAATAGCTGACGCTCCTGTTTCTGATCGTGTAAAGAAGACAATAGAGTCGCTGATGAACGCTGCAGAACAGTATAAATCCCTATAAGTTAAAGGCCATGAGTTATAAACGAACTTATAGAAAAACGATTCGAATCCCTTACTCGGGAAGCGTTTCGTACTCCTACGGTCCTTCGCAGAGCGGAGGTAGCGGTACGGCATACTATAGCGGTACGGCCGAAGAGGAAGTGGAAGTGGATATCGAAGTGGACACCGTTCCCTTCGACAATAGTGTAGCTGCGTGCAACAGGCATGTAGATGTCCTTACCGGCTCTGTGGTAGCCACCCAGACAGCGCAAGTGGCAAGTATCCGGCAAAAGGCAAAACAGATAGGCGATACAGTTGTAAATGGATTCTTCAACACAGTACGCTTTGAAATATCAACTCAAATTGTTGAATTGCAAAAAAGAGTCGAAGCGTTGCTGTTGGACATTAAAGAGAAACAGAAGAAACTACTGGCTCTGAAAACGCAAATGGAAAAAGATTATCATCGTGTGTCCGAACAATACGGTAAAATCTTTGGCGAGCTCAACCAAGAGTTGGACAACCGGGTACATGCGCTTGACCAACCTGTTTTCTCCACCGCTAATGAAATGTATTTGGCTGAAGACCGTTTTATGCAGATGGATATGCTGAATGTAGTTGCGTTATCCGGAAAGGAAAACGCTCTGCTTGATGCGCAAATAGGAACAGCGTTAACAAAGCGGCACGCACAACATGCACTCATTGAGGCAAATACGTTCTTGGCGAAGAAACAGGCGACGGAACTGATTCTGGAACACTGTAAGATTGATGACAATCGTGAGCAGCGTTTCTATGCTCCTGTATGCTACGCTTCCACTACCGATGAGCACAATGTTATCAATGCACAAGCCTATGCAAGTGGCATTTTGCCGCAAGACATATCAGGCAAAGTTATTGAACAAGTGCAGATGGATAGCATTCCGGACATGTCGGATGAGGAGAAAGAGAATATTGATGTATTCTTCAAGACTCTCGTTAATGAGACAGATGCCTCGGATGAACACGCAGCCCGGGTAAAAAACATTATTACTAAATTATATTCGCTTTGAAATTATGAAAAAAAATCTTAAAGAAGTTCATATCAATGAAACAAATATTCTGCTTGAAGGTAACCTCGTCAAAGGAGGAATAATTCCCGGTAAAATTGCAGAATTATCACGGATTGTGACTATTCAAGCAGACACGGTTATTGACGGACCTGTCTATGCTGCGCAAATGGAAATCCAAAGTGGAGACGCGCAGATTACAGGTGCTGTTTTTACACAGCGCGAGTTGCATATCAATTC
>JAIKXR010000137.1 GCA_024683975.1 Paludibacteraceae bacterium | reverse complement strand
AACACGATAGTGTATAACAACTTCCCGTGGCCTGTCGGAGCGCACGCGGCCCGCGTGCAGGATGATGATGATGATGCATTCGAGCCGAATGCGCTCCCAGATGATGCATTCGAGCCGAATGCGCTCCCAGATGATGCATTCGAGCCGAATGCGCTCCCAGACGATGCGTTCCCAGACGATGCGCTCCCAGACTATGCGTTCCCAGACGGGCAGGCGAGCCGCCTGCGCTCCCGGATAGAGCAAACCGCACAGGCTATTCTTGATGCCCGCGCCCTGTATCCGGATTGCAGCCTTGCCGACCTTTACGATGACAACACCATGCCACCCGAACTGCGGCGCGCCCATCAGGACAACGACCGCGCCGTGATGGAGGCTTACGGTTTCGACTGGAGGACGATGACCGAAAGCGACTGCGTGGCAGAACTGTTCAAGAGATATCAGGCAATGGCGAAATAACAAAAGCCCTTGCGTTGGCAGGGGCTTTTCCTGTGGATAAAAAAGCACTCTTCGATGGGTGCTTTTTTGCATAATGATTTGTATCTATGACAAAAAGCCGTATCTTTGCGGCGTTTTTGAATAAACAGAAACAGCGCTATTCATCCTACAAATTGTCTATGCTTGACAAGCCGGGATACCTCGCACAATGTCGCTTTTGCGTTATGTATGACGCACCAAAAACACAAACAAAACTAAAACAACATAAACTATGATGAAAAAACAACTCTTTTTCTTGCTCATAGCCGCGTTGATGACTTGTTTCACAAGCACGGCTTGGGCATGGACTGGCAGTGGCACAGCTGATGATCCGTACCTGATTGCCAACGAATCTGATTGGAACACCTTGGCTGCCAATAGTAGCAGTGACAACTACAGTGGCAAGTATTTCAAACTGACCGGTGATATTACGGTCAGCGAGATGGTGGGAACCGGTAGCTTGTATTTTGCCGGTAATTTCGACGGAGCCGGTCACACCCTGACGTTTAACAAAGGTACGGCGGGCAGCCGTTTTAGCGAGCAGCATTGCGCCCCGTTCCGTTTTATCTACGGCGCAACCATCAAATGCTTGCATATAGCGGGTACGATTTATACGTCTAATCAGTTTGCCGGTGTAGTAGGTCGCACAGGCGACACGAACCATATCATTGCTTGCCGCTCCAGTTTGACGATTGACTGTTCCAAAAGCGGTGACGGCACCAATGGCGGTTTTATCGGCGTAGTAGAAGGCACCAGAACCTATTTTACCAACTGTCTCTTTGACGGTCAGTTGCTCGGTAGTTCCTCCAATTCCAACGGCGGGTTCTGCGGCTGGTCGCAGAACGGTGTTACCTTCACCAACTGTATGTTTGCTCCGTCGTCTGTGACGTTCAGCGCCTCCGGCTCCAAAACCTTTTCTCGCGGAAACAATGTATCGGATTCGAATTGTTATTACAAGCAGCAGTATGGCGATGCACAAGGAGCGGATGCCGGCTCTATGAGCAATGAGGCACTCCAAGAAGCATTAGGAATCGGCTGGGAGATTAGCGGCGGTAAAGTAGTACCGATTATATCTCTCCGAGCTTTGACCGGTGAGGGAACACAAGCGTCTCCTTATCTGATTGGTTCTGCTACCGATTGGGACAACTTGGCTGTCAATGTGGCATTGGGAGAGACCTATAGTGGCAAATTCTTCAAACTGACCAATAATATTACGGTCAGCGAAATGGTGGGAACCGACCAAAACAATCACTTCGCTGGCACATTTGACGGCGACGGTTACACCCTGACGTTTAACAAAGGTACGGCAGACAGTCGTTTCGCGGAGAATTTTTGCGCACCTTTCCGCTATACGCGAGGAGCTTCGCTGAAGAACCTGATCATCGCCGGTACCATTTATACCTCCGCTCAGTTTGCTGCAGTCCTCGGAAATGCACATGGCGATACCTATATCGATAGATGCCGGTCGAGCATTGTCATCAACAGTTCAATATCCGGTGATGGCACACACGGTGGTTTTATCGGTGTGACTGACGATGGTCACAACCATTTCACCAACTGCGTTTTCAACGGTAAAATGGTAGGTTCTAATACCAACTCCTGCGGTGGTTTCGTGGGGTGGACAGATGCCATATACGGTAGTTCTACTTCCGAGTTCACTAACTGTCTGTTCGCTCCCGCCGAACTGACTGTCGGTTCATCCGGTTCTGCTGCTTTCTCCCGCGGACGCGATAACAATACTGCCAATATCACTTTAACCAATTGTTACTATACTACATCTTTCGGTACAGCACAAGGTACGGATGGAAGTAGTAATACCAATGCCCAACTTGCTTCCGCGCTTGGCAGCGTGTGGATCGTGCAGGATAGCAAGGTGGTGCCTGTACTCTATTACCACTTTGCCGGTGAAGGTACGGAAGGCAATCCGTATCTGATTGCTACGGCTACTGATTGGCAGGGAATCGTTACCAACATCAAGTTCTATAATGAGTACTTTAATGGCAAGCACTTCCTCCAAACGGCTGATTTCAGTACAACGGAGATGGTAGGCGTTTGTAGCGGCGGTTCGATTACTAAACCGTTCTGCGGCACCTATGACGGAGATAGCCATACTTTGACAGTGAATTTCCCGACTGCAACGGATGACGACGCAGGACCGTTCCGCGGTATTCAAGGTGCAACCATCAAGAACCTCCATACGGCCGGTACGGTAGATGGCGGAACATTTGGCTATGCAGGTGGTATCGCAGGTCGCGCTATCGGCAATAGTACGATTATTAACTGCCGTTCAAGTGTTACTGTCACCGCCAGCAAGAACGGAGACGGAAGTCATGGCGGTTTGGTAGGTAATTCCACCGGAACGACGATTGAAGGCTGTATCTTTGACGGACGTCTGATTACAACCAATAACACCTATAACTGCGGTGGATTGGTAGGCTGGAGCCAAGGCGGTACAATTATTCGTAACTGTCTCTTTGCTCCGACGGAGTTTACTGCATCGATGGCTACTAACTGGAGTGCCACCTTTGGCCGTGATGGTGGTAACAGCGGTGCCAATTATACCTTTACCAATTCGTATTATACCCAGACATTCGGTAAAGCACAAGGAAAACAAACTTATTCCGTCACCGGCGCAGCAGGTGTCACTGTAGCAAACGCAGGAACGGCAACCGTTTATAACGTCAGCGGTATCACCTCGTACGGCACGGGTATCAAGTACAACAATGTCCTCTACGGAGGTAACGGCGATAACCTGAGTCTGGCAATTAGCGGTTCCACAGGTTACAAGCCTTCGGCAGGCACACTGACTGGTGCCGGTCCATACGTGCTGACGATGGCGGATGCCAACACCGTCATCTATCCTGCCGCCACTTGCACCGCTCCAACGGCGATAAACCCGACCTATACCGGCGTGGCACAGGCATTGGTAAATGCCGGTACGGCTACAGGCGGTACGATGATGTACTCGTTAGATAACAGCACTTGGGATGCCGCTATTCCGACAGGAACGGCGGCCGGTGACTACACCGTCTATTACATGGTGCAAGGCGATGCGACGCACGCGGATTATACTCCGGCTGACAATATCGTGGCTGTGACGATTGCTGTTCCAGCTCCGGCAAGCATGGTTATCACCGCCAACCTTGACCCGCTTCACGCAGGCGTTTACTACAGCACGTTCTATGACAGCTCCGTCAAGTACGCCCTGCCCGCAGGCGTGGAGGCTTACGTGGCTGACCTCGACGGAACAGACCTTGTTCTGACCAAGATTGCCCAAGCGGGACAGGTGCTACCGAACGGCGTTGCCGTTATCCTCAAAGCCTCGGCGGCAAGTATCACCCTCACCGTCAGCGATGCCGCTCCCGTCACCTTCAGCGCGACGAACGACCTGCTCGGTACGGATGACCCGATGGCGGCTCCCGCCAACTGCTACGTGCTCAGCGGACACTCTTCCGACAACACGACAACGGGTGTGGGCTTCTACCAGTACACAGGAACGCTCAAGGCGCACAGGGCGTATGCCATCTTTGGCGGTTACGGCGCGCCTCCCCGGATGATGCGTTTTGTCTTCGGTCAGGAGCAGGTTCCGACGGGTACGGAGAACGTCAGCGAAGCGGCTTCCGGCAGCGTGAGAAAAGTCATGGTGAACGGACAGCTCTTTATCGAGAAGGACGGCGTGCGTCTTGACGTGACGGGTAAGCAGGTAAGATAATCAAAGGAGGACACAGCTATGACAAAGAAACAATATTATAGCCCCGAAATGTATGTGACAGGAATCGGAACCATGTCTTTCCTCTGCGTCAGCGAACCTGAAAGCGGTATGATCACCTACATCGGCACCGAGACCGACGACCAGTGGTAACCTTTGTTGGGTGATTTATAGGACAACTGATAAGCATCAATGGCAATCTCTACCTCCTCCGCGACGGAAAGATACATTCCGTATTGGGGGCAGAAGGTGAAGTAAGAGAGTGTGTGCAATTCCATTTTTGGAATTGCACACACTTTGGATTGTTATCCGGATGGAATGTGCATTTGGCTGATTTTCACTTGGGGACTTGGCATAATCTCAGGTTTGTGGTGAAAAAAAACAAATTCCGCCATTTTCTTGTATGGTTCATAAAACATCTATACTTTTGCAGTCGAAAGCAAACAAAATCAACAACACTAATGAAACAAATCAAACTTTTTACACTGCTTGTGGCGGTGTTCTGTGCCGCAAACTTGAACGCTCAGGTTGATGCGCCACTCACATTCGAAGCGAAAGTAGCTGGTACACAGGTGACATATTCTGTATCGTCCGGAGAACTTCCGCCGGTTGAGTATAGTACCGATGGTATTACTTGGACGACTTATTCCTCCGCCATCACTTTGGCAAGTGCAGGCGACAAAGTATCTTTCCGAGGCAATAACGCAACCTATAGTACCGGCACCACTTTATACGCCCACTTCGATTGCTCGGATCATTGCTACATTTATGGTAATATAATGAGTTTGGTGGATGCGGAGAATTATGTTACTGCCACTACGCTTACAGAAGCCTATACCTTCTACCGAATGTTCTATTTGAACAATCGCATTTGGAATCACGCTTCCAAGGATTTGGTGCTGCCAGCCACCACATTGACAGAAAGTTGCTATTATAGTATGTTTCAAGGCTGTAATCAACTGACCAGAGTTCCTGCGCTGCCTGCCACGAAGTTGACAGAAAACTGCTATTATAGTATGTTTTATGCTTGTTCGTCGCTGAAGGCTGCTCCTGCGCTGCCTGCCACGGAGTTAGCGCGCAGATGCTATCATAGTATGTTTGAATACTGTGACCGTCTTAAAAGTGTTCCTGAATTGCCTGCCACCACTTTGGCACCATACTGTTACCAAAGTATGTTCTGGGGTTGTTTCGACTTGACAAGTGTCCCATTAAA
This sequence comes from Paludibacteraceae bacterium, assembly GCA_024683975.1. Lineage (GTDB taxonomy): Bacteria > Bacteroidota > Bacteroidia > Bacteroidales > Paludibacteraceae > Colicola. The sequence continues at coordinate 35,462 of JAIKXR010000137.1, read as the reverse complement.
TATGCTTCCAGCGACTACCTTGGCGAACTTCTGCTATAATTCAATGTTCCGAGGCTGTACTAGTCTGACAACTGCGCCAGTACTACCAGCCACCACGTTGGCGAGTAGCTGTTATTCGCAGATGTTCCGAGGCTGTACAGGTCTGACAACTGCGCCAGTACTTCCTGTCACCACGTTGGCGAATAGCTGTTATTCGCAGATGTTCTCTGGCTGTACAGGTCTGACAACTGCGCCCGTACTTCCAGCCACCACATTGGTGACCAACTGCTATTATCAGATGTTTTCTGGCTGTACCAATCTTTCTTCGATGACTTGTTATGCAACAGCACGAGATAATACAAATGCCACTAAGGATTGGTTAAACGGTGTAGCGGCAACAGGCACGTTCTATGCACCTAAAAACAGTGTTTTTGCTTCTCAAGAACGTAATGCTGGTAATATTCCGATAGACTGGACTTTTATTCCATTCCAAGCTTCTCTCATTACAGTTCCGACGGCAGTTGAGGGACTCGTTTATACCGGCACGGCACAGGCATTGCTCAACAATGACGGCGTAGCTGAAGGCGGTACACTGAAATACTCGCTGGATAACAGCACTTGGGATGCCGCTATTCCGACGGGAACGGCTGCCGGTAACTACACCGTCTATTACATGGTACAAGGTGACGAAACCCACGCGGATTATACTCCTTCGCCGAACACTGTTGCGGCTTCTATCGCCAAAGCCCCCCTGACCATCAAGGCGGATGACAAGTGGCTTGATTACGGCGACCCGCTGGAATTTCTTGTGGCTACCTATACCGGCTTTGTGAACGGTGAGGGTCCCGGTTACGTGCAACCTGCGGTGAAGTTTTCAAGCGACTATACGCAGGGCGACAATGCCGGAACCTATACCATCACGCCGTACGGCGCAGGCGCGGCAAACTACGAGATTACGTATCAACCTGGAATACTTCACGTTAATAAATTGTATGCTGCGATTACTACTGCCCCGACGGCGATTGAGGGTCTCGTCGCTAACGGTAGCGCACAGACGCTCATCAATGCAGGTGAGGCAACAGGCGGCGAGATGCAGTACTCGCTGGATGGCTGGGTCTGGGGGACTGGACTTCCGACGGCAACCGATGCCAACACCTATACGGTATATTATAGAGTGGTAGGCGACATCAACCATTACAGTACCTCTACGGCTTCGTTCCCAGTAACGATTGCTCCGGCTTCGGCAAGCATGGTTATCACCGCCAACCTTGACCCGCTGCACGCAGGCGTTTACTACAGCACGTTCTATGACAGCTCCGTCAAGTACGCCCTGCCCGCAGGCGTGGAGGCTTATGTGGCGGATCTCAACGGAACAGACCTTGTTCTGACCAAGATTGCCGAAGCGGGACAGGTACTGCCTACCAATACCGCTGTTATTCTCAAAGCCGCGTCGGCAAGTATCACTCTCACCGTCAGCGATGCCGCTCCTGTTTCTTTCAGGGCAACGAACGACCTGCTCGGTACAGATGTCGAGACAAATGATATTCCCGCCAACTGCTACGTACTCAGCGGACACTCGACCGATAACACTATAACGGGTGTGGGCTTCTACCTGTACACAGGAACGCTTCTCAAGGCGCACAGAGCCTATGCTATCTTTGGCGGTTCCGGTGCGCCTCCTCGGATGATGCGTTTTGTCTTCGGACAGGAGCAGGTTCCGACGGGTACGGAGAACGTCAGCGAAGCGGCTTTCGGTAGCGTGAGAAAAGTCATGGTGAACGGACAGCTCTTTATCGAGAAGGACGGCGTGCGTCTGGACGTGACAGGTAAGCAGGTAAGATAATCTATCAGGAGGACACAACTATGACAAAGAAACAATATTATAGCCCCGAAGTGTATGTGACAGGAATCGGAACCATGTCTTTCCTCTGCGTCAGCGAACCTGAAAGCGGTATGATCACCTACATCGGCACCGAGACCGACGACCAGTGGTAACCACCGCCATTCCTTTCTGACAAAGAACACATTATTCAGCCGAAACTGAACGGCATCCGCCCGAAACGGACGTGTTGCCGTTTGATAAAAAAGCACTCTTCGATGGGTGCTTTTTTTGCATAATGATTTGTATCTATGACAAAAAGCCGTATCTTTGCGGCGTTTTTGAAAAAACAGAAACAGGACGCGCTATTCATCCTACGAATTGTCTATGCTTGATAAGCCGGGATATCGCTTTTGCGTTATGTATGACGCTTCCAAAACGCAAACAAATCAAAAAAACATAAAACTATGATGAAAAAACAACTCTTTTTATTGCTTACAGCGGTGCTGATGTGCCTGCCGATGTTTGCCGGTCCTAAGAACAAGGCCAAAAAAGACACGGAGCATTTCCGTTACGAACTTGAGTGTGCCGGTAACGGTACGCAGGGAACTTACCTTATCAAGGTATGGAGTTACTCGAAAAACAAGAATGTGGCAACAGAGCAATGTAAGAAAAATGCTGTCCACGGTGTAATCTTCAAAGGGTTTACCGGTGGCGAGGGCTGTGTCGGTCAGCGTGCGCTTGTATCCAGAGCCGGTGCGGAGGTTGAGTATAAGGAATACTTTGATTTGTTTTTCAGCGACAAGGGCGAATACTACAAGTATGTGTCCGTAACTTCGTCAGCCTCTGAAATTATCAAGGTTGGCAAAGAGTACAAAGTCGGTATGATTGTGTCGATACAGAAGGACGAACTTCGCAAGGCTCTTGAGCAGGCGGGTGTAGTCCGCGGTTTGAACTCCGGCTTCTAATCCGGCAGTAATCATTTTTTCGCAAACAAAAACATTACAGCAATGAAGAAAAGTTCTGTTTTGATAATGTTGGCAGCCGTTGTACTGATGGCATTGCTGACAGCTTGCGGCACACAGCGTTCGCAAGCGTATTACGACTATGAGAGCAAGGTTATCGGAACCGAGTTGGACGGTTCGTACACCATCCGTGCGTGGGGTCGTGCGCGTAACGGAATCGATGCATACGTACAGGCGCGCAAACAGGCTGTGTATGATGTGATATTCACACAGATACAGTTTGCCACAGGTACCGCACCATCCACCTCGGGCGTGTTGAAGCCGTTGCTGCTGGAAGTGAATGCCAAAACCAAATATGAGGAGTATTTCAATGTGTTCTTTGCCGATGGAGGCGAGTTTGAAAAATACTGCTCAATGAAAGAGCGTCGTTTGTTTTCATCACGCTTTCAGAAGAACGAGGCTCAAATGCAGGCACAGGTGACGGTATGCGTATATCGCAACAAACTAAAAGAGAAACTGATACAGGATGGTATTTTGAAATACTGATAAAGGGTATTTAAGAAAATTCCACCTTACGGTTTATGGTGATTAACGAATAACAAAAATTACTGATATGAAACGCATTGTATTTATAGTGGCCTGTATGGCAGTCTGCCTGTCGGCATTCTCACAGGCGAAGAAACCCACGTTGATGGTAGTGCCGAGCGATGTATGGTGCAACAACAACGGCTATGTCCAGATTTTTAACAATCAGGGTATGGAGCAGACTGTTTCTGATTATCAACAGGCTTTGCAGAAAGATATGGATCTCAAGCTTGCGATAGCCAAGATAAACGACCTGATGGCGGAGCGCGGATTTCCGCTCAAGGATCTTGAGCAGCAGCTCAAACTGGTGCAGCAACAGAATGCGGAAAGCAATCTTGTAACCTCGAAGAACGGCAATGAAATGGCGGAAAGTCCCATTGACCGTCTGCTTCGCGTGGCCAAAGCCGACATAATCATAGAACTCACATGGAATGTGACAGAGCAGGGGCCGAAACGCACCTTGACCTACATAATGGAAGGCAAGGATTCCTACACCGGCAAGAGCATAGGCGGTGCCAACGGCACTTCACAACCCTCGTTCTCGGCTGATGTGGCGGTGCTTTTGGAAGAGGCGGTGGTAGCCAATATCGACAATTTCAACAACCGTCTTCAGGCTCACTTTGACGACCTGTTTGCCAATGGCCGCGAGGTGACACTTGACATCCGCGTGTTTGACAACAACGCTGCCGACATTGATCTTGAAAGCGAATTTGACGGCAGTGAACTTGGTGAGATAATTGATGAGTGGCTTGCAGAGAACACGGTGGAGGGCCGTTTCTCAAAACTCGGCTCATCGGAGAATTATGTATCCTACGAGCAGGTGCGCATACCTTTGTTCAATGCCAAAGGCAACGCTATGGATACCGAGACATGGGCGCGTCAGTTGCGCAAATTCCTCACAAAGGAGCCTTATAATATCCCCGTAAAGGTGATGAACCGCGGTCTTGGCAAGTGTATCCTTGTGCTGGGAGAGAAATAATTTTTACAAGTACCCTAAAAAATACTACAATGAAAAAGATATTTTCAATTATACTGGCATTAGCGGTAACCATACCGTTTTTCGCGCAACAGCCGCAGGCTCCCAAGGGCAACAGTCTGGCTATCAAAGTATTGGTTGAGGAATTGGTGGAACCTTTCCCCGCAGCAGCCAAAACACAGGTGGAGAACAAACTCAACCGTCTGCTCACTCAGAACGGTATAGCCTCAATGGACTATATCGGCCAGTTCTTCATAACTGTTCGCCAAGTCCCCATGACCAAGGATGTCCTTCCCGGCCCTCCTGTCCAAATCGCCACCACAATGGAGTTTACGTTCTACATAGCCGACTACTACAACCAGATAGTGTTCTCAACCGCCTCGGTTACCGCCAAAGGTGTGGGCGTGACCGAACCCAAGTGCTATATGGACGCGATCAAGCATATCAATCTCAATTCACCAGAATTGCAGGCATTTGTAAGGGATGGCAAGGCCAAGATAATAGACTATTACAACCAGCAGGCTGACAATATGATGCTCAAGGCCCGTTCGCTTGCCAAGCAGAAGGACTTCGAGCAGGCTCTGTTCCTTATGCAGTCAATACCTTCGGAGTGCGACAAGTATGCGCAGGCAGTGGCTCTCGGAGATGAGATATACCAGATGTATATCGACCATCTGTGTGATGTCAATCTGGCTCTTGCACGCAGTGCCTGGGCTGCCGAGCAGAATTCAGCGGGGGCATACGCCGCAGGCGAATATCTCTCGCAGATATATCCGGAAGCCAAATGCTATGGTGAGGCCATGAGTCTGTACAAGGAGATAAAAGGCAAGGTATTGGATGACTGGAAGTTTGAGATGAAGAAATACCAGGACGGCGTGGATTTGGAGATGGCACGTGTTGATGCCTGGAGACAAGTGGGTGTAGCTTACGGAAAAGGCCAGCAGCCTACCACCACCAATATCGGTTTCCTCCGTTAATAAGATTAACCGCAAGCATGATACTCCTGTTAGAATAAAGGAGTATCATGCTGTTTTTTCCCACATATATAAATTTTTAGAATTACCATTATGAAAATCAGAGAATTGATTTTTGTGTCGTTAGCACTCCTGTGTGCAGGAGGCGCTGCAGCCCAGACAGATATGAAGTACCGCCGCAATTCGCTTGCCGAGATGATGGTCTATCATTCGGAAGATGAGTTTGGCAAGGAGATTCGCGAGGCGTTTATGGCCAAACCCAAGTCCGACAAGTATGATGACCACAATGTCGGAATATTTGTCATTGACAACGACAGCATTCCTAACGTCACCAAGCATAGTCACGGACTTGTCAAGGCGCAGTTGGGCAAGACTCTCAACTCTCAGGATGTTAAGAAGAATGCAGCCGCCTTGGAGAAGATCGTTAACGATGCGGAGGTGGCTAAACTGATGGTAGCCAAATGGTTTGGGATTGACATCAACTCAGCCGACTTTGACATCAACACAGCCTGTTTCAATATGCGTCTCATACAGGAGCGTGGTCAGTACAACGCTTCAGACATTGATGTGGAGATGGCAGAGCGCACGACCCGCGGAGTGGCGGCCCTTTCTGATGCGGGCGAGGAACTGATCGGGAACACTTTTCTTCTCATTAACGATATGACCTATGTCACCGCTGAAGAGAGTGCCGCTATAGCCAAAGGTGTAATCAATGTACTTGGGGGTATTACCGATGCTTTGACCGGCGGCACGGCAGGCAGCGATATCGCAAAACTCAGCGGTAACATAGCCGACTCGTTCACAGGTTTTACCGTGAAGACCCATTCTTATCTCTATCAGTTGGAATGGAACGACTCAATAGCCGCCATCTTCTACAACAACTACTATACATCCAAGCCTGATCCCGAAAAATTGAAGGCTTTTCTTGAAGACAAAACAACTTTTCGTCTCAAATATACGGTGCATGAATACGAATACGGCGGCAAGACAACTCTTGTTGGCAAATACGACCGCAAGGAACTTGCCAAGATGTCGTGTACCCGCTCCATAGACAAGAACATAGCAGCGTTGCAACTTGCCTACGAAGACTTCAAAGTGAAAACCCCCGTCTATCAGATATTGACAGATGCCAAAGGGCGTGTGGAAGGCTATTCTGCCAAGATAGGAAAGAAAGAGGGAATCACCGCCAATTCGAAATTTCAGGTCATACAGCGTGTTGAGAATCCCAATACGGGCAAGACAACCTACAAGTATGTGGCTTCTCTCAAGCCTGTAAAGGACAAGATCTGGGACAACCGTTATAATGCGGTGACGGAGAAAGCCCAAGGTTCAGAACTGACCGCCACCAGTTTCAAGAAAACCGGCGGCGGCGAGATACTTCCGGGTATGCTTATCATTGAAGGCAAATACCGCAAAGTAACAGAGTAAGTGGTTAAGTAGTTATTTCTTTTTTACGAAATAATACAGATAGACGAAACTGGAACTGTAGTTGCCTTCGGATGTCTGGGTATAGGTGAGGTTCATCACGTTCTTGGTCAGTTTGGTGACCATCTGCCATGAGTCATCACTAATCTGGTCGGGTTGAACTGCCGGGGATATGTCGTTGCCGGTAGCGTATGTTATCTTGTTGCCTTGCAGCATCCACCAGCCGGTCATCGGTTCTGCACCCCAAATAACATCTAACGAGTTGGTTGTGGTGAGCGTGCCATCGTTACTGAAATCAAAAAGGCTTTCACCTGGCTCCGCGTGTTTGAGGACAGAGGTATGCTGCTGGTGGTTGGAGTCGTAGTAGGTTTCGGTGCGTGTGAAATACATCAGACGCCATTTGCCTGCTATATTGGCGGCATTCACTTCAAGGTCTGCTCCTTGCGGTTCTTCAACGCGGGTCATGTAGACAATGCCGGGAACGTCATCGCCTCCGAAACCGGGCATACTCAGTTTGGCGTGGTCTTTGTCGGCACTGAGGATGGTAAGTTTCTGAGGGTATTCATCATTCGGACGCAGCGTCAGAATGTTGCCTTCAATCTTGTATTCATCATCGTATCCGTTGATTTCGACCATCGTTTCGGACTTGACGTAGATGTAGGCGTGAGGAACACCGGTGAGTTCATCCCCTACGCGTGTAGAGTCGGTAACCCACTGCTGGCCTACGTAATTCTTGGCGTTGTAAACGCCTTCCTTTTCCGGTTCGGTAGGGTTGTTGCCGTTGCTTTTCTTGCAAGCCGTGAATACCATCGTGATTGCTGCAAACGCGATGGCGAGCGTAAAGATTTTTTTCATAGTGTGTTAATTTGTTGGTTTTGGTTTTGTTGAATGCGCAAAAGTGCCGTCTTTTTGAGAAAAGACATTCGCAAAAGATACAAAAGTCACTCGCAAAACGTACAAATCAGTTTTTTGACAGGTTTTGGCGGCGGTATTGGAGAGGAGTGATGCCGGTTACTTCTTTAAAGACACGGTAAAAACTCTGGTCTGACGAGAAGCCGCTGAGAGCGACAGCGTCGGCAATGGCTTCGTGGTCGGACGTGTACTGCGGTGTTTGCAGAATCAGCTGCGCGTGTTCCACGCGGTAGCGTGCCACGTATTGAGAGAAACTCAATCCCGTCCGGCGGTTGATGCAGTTGCTGACATACGTACGATTGCTGCCGACAGCGGCGGCAAGATCCTGAATCGTCAGGTGCGGGTTGGCGAACAGCCGTTTTTCCCGCAGTGCGGTTGCAATCCTGTTCATGAGTTCATCCGTTTCTTCCGTTGTAGCCCTGTCCTCTTCCGGTTTTTCGGGCTGCGCAACTGTATCAGGCGGAAGAACAGTGTGAGCGGCGACATAGCCGAGCAGATAGAGAAGCAGGGACATGATGACAGCAGGAACAGCAATCAAAGAATTGCCTGCAAAGAAGCTGCTGCCGAGAATGTTCAGGAGTATGGATGATGCCGCCGTCACGCTAATAAGACCAAGAATAATATGGGTGGGCTTCAGCAGGTGACTGCGGTTGTCAGCATAGGTGTCGTCCAGAGTCCTGCATGTGTTACGCACCAATTGTCCGCCGCGATACCACACCCATACGACCTGTATTGCAAAGCATACACGTGCAGGAAGCAACACATCGGGACTGTCTAACCAACCAAAAAAGCGGTTGAAAGGGCAGAACACCAGCATGACCGCAGCCGGAATAAGAAGAATATACAACTCGTTGCGGTTCCGTTTGCGTGTGAGCGCAAGAAGGTAAGCATAATACAGGGGATAGACACTCAGATTCGCCACCGCGTATGACCATGAGCCGATAAAAGACGTGACACCGGAGAAATAAAGCCAGTGATTTGTATAGAGGACAGTGGAAGCGAGGTAGAAGAGAAGGATACTGTATCTTACATTAGCCTCTCTGCTTCGTTCCATACAGCGGATAAAGAAATAGACGCACCAGAACAGGCACACCATCATCGGCAGGGATATAAGCCACTGATACCACATTTCAGAGATTAGCGTTCTTTGATTATTCCGTGTTCGTATGCGTGTACGAGAAGTTGCAGGTTGCGTATCTGTTCTTTGAGGAGCCTGCCTTTGTCGGTATCCCGTATGAGGACACGTTTGGCGGAAAAGTCCTGCAGTTCGATACGTGAGTTGATATCCGATCCGGAGCTGACGGCTTCTTGTTTCGACTCGAACATGTCGTGTTCAACGAGCTGGATTCCGTGGCTGTTGTAGATGAGCGTATAGCCGGCAATGCCTGTTTTTTCCTGATAGGGTTTGCTGAATCCGCCGTCGATGACGAACCGTTTGCCTTCGGCGCGCATAGGCGATTCTCCTTTGAGGGTGCGTACGGGTATATGTCCGTTGACTATACGTCCTTTGCCGGGGTCGATACCGAACTCACGCAGAATCATTTCGCAGATGTCTTTGCGGTTGGCAAGTTCATAGTAGGCACCTTTCTGTTCTTTCTGTATGTCGTTGTCATCTATAAAATAGCGTTCGAAGGTAGTCATCTTGTCCTTGTTGAACAGCGGTGAGCCTTCTCCGCACCACAGATACCACATATAGTCGAGGGAGTCGGCATAGGTATCTGTTTTGCCTTTGCCGTAGTATGCATCGCGAATGACATCATCGATGCGTTCTATCAGTTCTCTGCCGCAGACTGTCTTGCCGCATACATTGACCGGCATAAAAGTGCCGTCGGGAAGGAGCGGAATGGCGGCGTGGTAGAGTAGGAAATTGTTGTGGCAGAGGAACAGTGATCCGTGCTGGTAGAGAGTGTGCAGGTGTTGTTGCAATTTTTCGGACTTGCGGAATGACCGTGCGAGTTGGGACATGAGCGCTTCCTCTTCCTGTGAGAGAGCGTACGGGTCACGTGGGTTGACAGTGGGCAGGTTGGAGTCGAGCAAAGGATAGGTGCGGTTGCCTACAGTGATGGTAGCGTCATCGAAATTGATTTTGTCGAGCAGGAGCCGGTCGTCCATACGGTATTCCGGGTGCCTGAGTATTTCCTGTCCTTCGAGTTTGAACTGGATGATGGAGATGGCTTTGTGCATCTTGGCCATCAGTGCGGCCGAACGTTTGAGGCGGGGGTTGTTCTCAAAGTCCTTGGTTTGGAAGACCCTGCAGGGGTCATCGCCATAGGTGTCGATAGCGAAGGTGGCGAGGGGGAGGAGGTTGATACCGTAGCCTTCTTCAAGCGTTTCGATATTGACGTATCGGATAGACACTCTCAGAACTGTGGCGATGAGAGCAAGATTGCCAGCTGCCGCTCCCATCCATTCGATGTCGTGGTTGCCCCATTGTATGTCGTAATTGTGGTAACGGCTGAGTACGTCCATTATTTTTTCCGCCCCCGGTCCACGGTCATAGATATCGCCGACGACATGCAGTTTGTCAATAGCGAGTTCGTGAATGAGGTGACAGGTGGCGATGATGAGTTGTTCGGCTGCGCCGATGTCGATGATTGCGTCAATGATTGACTCGAAGTAGTGCGACCGGTCTTTCTCTGTGGTGCTTTCGTGCAGGAGTTCCTCAATGACGTAAGCGTAGGCTTTTGGCAGGAGTTTTCTGACTTTTGAGCGTGTGTATTTGACGGTTACGGCGCGTGCGACATTGATGACCTGCTGTATACGCCGTTTGTAAAAAGCGTTGAAGTCTTCGGGTGTCCTGTGTAGAGTATGCTCAAGTTCGATACGTTCGTCAGGGTAGTAGATGAGTGCGCATAGTGCGCGTTTCTCTTCTTCGGAGAGTGTGTCGCCGTAGATATCGTCCACTTTGCGTCTGACAACACCTGAGGCGTTTTTTAGCATGTGTAAGAACTCGGTAGATGCGCCGTGCAGGTCGCTGACAAAATGTTCGGTGCCTTTGGGCAGTGAGAGTATGGCTTTGAGGTTGATGATTTCGGTGACGGCGGCACTACTGTTCGGGAACTTGTCGGCGAGGAGGCGCAGGAATCGTTCGTCAGCTTTGATAGAGGATGTGACAGTCATAAGTCGGATGTCATATAAGAAAGAGACATAACGGATTATGTCTCAATGTTCAATAGTGTGGAGATAGCGGGAGTCGAACCCGCGTCCAAACAAGGAATCCATACGCTTTCTACATGCTTGTCTTGGTTTGTCTTTTCGTGCAACGACTTTGGTCCAAGCCTCCGGTCGTTGCCTTATCTGCTTGAGTTTCGCCTGTGCATCGCAGCTTGCAAAGGTTAGTCTTGATATTGCTGCGCCTCTTTATCCTTAAGCCTCAAGACAAGGGCTTGGAGAGACGTCCCGATGAGATACCTTGTACCCCAATAAAGCGATCTACTATACTTCGATCAGGCTGCGAGAGCTACTTCGTAGTTGCCAGTTAAATTTGCTTTGAACCCGTGATAACGGCCGGTGTTCGTGTCCGACATGCTTACGTACCTATTCGGCTTGCTGTCAAAACCGGAATATCCCCATGTAAGGAGTTTTCGTTCAGAAAAGTGCGCAAAAGTACGACAAATTTTGTGATTGTCAAAGAAAATCAGTGATTTTTTTGTCATAATGTGGAAAAAGGAGTAATTTTGCGGCTTTCGGTGTGCTTTTGATGTCACCGCCTGACCTTGTGCGTACCATAGCGTACAAAGAGTGAGGGATAAATAAGCAGTGAATTGGAATCATGAAAAAAGCGTCAGTCATATATCTGTTATTATTGTGTGTGTCTCTTCCGGCACAGACGATATTGACTGTTAGTGACAAAGAGGGGTGGACCACGAGCCAGCTCAGTCAGTATGTGGGGAAGCAAGTGAAACTGGCGGATGAGTGGTATATAACGAACAACTATGGCGGTTACAGGATAAGTCCGAGACGGTTGTATTCGCCTACCAATCAGGTGTTGCCGGGGTCGGCTGAATACAGTTCCCTATTGAGCATGAATCAGAGTGGTTCGGTGGTGTTGTCAGGTGTGAGCGGTTATCACAGGATGGGCGAGAGGTTGCGTGACGGTGTGGTGAATGTCACATCGACCGGTTCGATGACATTGGTGAGCGGAACTTGGATAGGCAATACGAGGGAGGACATATTGGCAGGATATGATGTGGTCGCAATAGACAAGCGAGGCAAACACAGCCTGTTGGTATGTGCGGCTAATCTGGAGTATTATCTTGTGGAGAATCTGGGTACCGGTTACGGTCCTGATTCGCAGAGCGAGCATGAGGCACAGCGGAGGAAAGTAAGTCAGGCTTTGGCGAAGATAGGTGCTGACATATACGGTTTTGTGGAGATTGAGATGGGGCAGTCGGCCTTAAAAGAGTTAGCGGCGGATTTGACGAAAGCGACAGGGAGGACATACACTTACGTGGATGACGGAACAACGGCTAACGGCAGTTATACGAAGGCAGGTTATGTGTATTGTGTGCAGACTGTGAACACCTACGGGGATTTGAGATGGAACAGTACGGGAGTCAAGTACAGGAAGACGATGCAATGTTTTGAAGAGAAATCCACGGGTGAGCGTTTTGTGTTGAGTGTCAATCATTTCAAAGCCAAATCCGGTTATGGGAGCGGTGACAATGCGGATAAGGGTGATGGTCAGAGCACATATAACGGTGACAGGGTGCGGGAGGCACAATCGCTGCTGACAGAGTATGAGAGTTTCAGATATTTTATCGGTGATGAGGACTTTTTGGTGATGGGCGACTTGAACGCATACGCGAAGGAGGATCCCATACGCATATTGACCGATTACGGGATGACCGATTTGCACAGATATTATCACAAGGACAGCAGTTACAGTTACACTTATTATGGTGAGGCGGGTTATTTGGACCATGCGTTAGCAACAGCCACCATGCTTCCACAGGTGACCGGAATGACGGCTTATCATATCAATTCAGACGAGCGGGACAGTTACACCTATGACAAGTCGGATGACGGGACGATGTTCAGATACTCGGACCACGACCCGATATTGGTGGGGCTGAATCTGAGTAAGGCGGGCGTTTCGATGGAAGCGGAGATCGTGAGCAGGGCGGATATATTGTTTGCAGATGGTTATTTGAGTGTGGATAATGCGGCTGGAGGTTACGTGAGAGTATATGATATGCAAGGACGGGAGATGATGGAGAGGAAGATAGAAAGCGAGACTTACACGCTGCCGACAAGCGATTGGAAAGCAGGGATATACGTGATACACGTTTATGCAAACGGTGAAGTGAAGCATAGGAAATTGATAATTGACAATTGATAGAAGATGAAGGATTTGTTTGATATAGAGAATAATGAGCGAACAGAGGCGGCTGAACTTCGTGCAGAGTTGGAACAGGCTAATTATGAGTACTATGTGCTTAATTCGCCGAGATTGAGTGACCGGGATTTTGACTTCAAACTGAAACGCTTGCAGGCATTGGAGGACAGGTATCCCGACTTGAAAACGGCTGACTCGCCGACACAGAAAGTGGGTAGTGACCTGAGCAAGAAAGCGAGCGGCTTTGAGCAAGTGGCGCACAGGTATCCGATGCTGTCTTTAGCCAACAGTTACAGCAGAGAAGAGATAGAAGATTGGGTAAGGCATTTGCCTGAGGAAGTGGAGATTGTGGCTGAACTGAAATATGACGGATTGAGCATATCGCTGCACTATGAGCATGGCCGGTTGGCGAGAGCGCTGACACGCGGTGACGGAGTGAGGGGGGACGATGTATTGCGCAATATCCTCACGATAAGAAGCATACCTACTTATGTGCAGGGACTGCCTGATTACTACGAAATCCGAGGCGAGGTGCTTTTGCCGTGGGAGGCATTTGAGAGATTGAACAAGGAGCGTGAGGAACAGGAAGAGCCGCTGTTCGCCAATCCGAGGAATGCGGCATCGGGAACGCTTAAGCTGCTCAATGCGAGTGAGGTTGCGCGGAGAGGACTGACGTGCAGGCTGTATCATGTGTTGGGTGAGGGGTTGCAGGGACAGACGCACGCAGAACGACTGGAGCAGGCAAAGGAGTGGGGTTTTCCTGTGAGCGAGCACATGCAGGTATGCCAATCGGTGGACGAGGTAATGTCATTTATTGAGCGATGGGACACTGAACGGAAGAACCTGCCGGTGGCAACTGATGGTATTGTGCTGAAAGTGAATAGTATAGCAGTGCAACAGGAATTGGGATTCACGGCAAAGACACCCCGTTGGGCTATAGCCTACAAGTTTCCGGCAGAGAAGTAGCTGACGCGGTTGAGACAAATCACTTATCAGGTTGGCAGAACAGGTGTGATAACGCCCGTGGCTAATTTGGAACCGGTACAGTTGTCGGGGACGGTAGTTCAGAGGGCAACGCTTCATAATGAGGACTTTGTCAGGCAGTTAGGCATAAGAGATGGTGATAATGTGTGGGTAGAGAAAGGTGGAGAGATTATACCGAAGATAGTAGGAAAAGAGGACAGCGGAGGGGGAAGGGTGAATAGTGAAGAGTGGAGGTTTATCACTCACTGTCCTGAGTGTGGAGCGGAGCTGGTAAGGGTTGAGGGCGAGGCAGCATGGAGATGTCCGAATGAGAACGGTTGTCCGCCGCAGCAGAAGGGTAAACTGGAACATTATGTAAGCAGGAAAGCGATGAATATAGACGGACTTGGTGAGGAGACGATAGACTTGCTTTGGGAGAGAGGGTTGGTGAGGGATGTTGCGGACCTATACGAGTTACGTGAGAGCGATTTATCGGAATTAGAGGGTTTTGGTCAGAAGTCCGCCCACCGCATATTGGATGGTATAGAAGCATCCAAGCAGGTGCCGTGGGAGCGTGTTCTTTTTGCGATAGGCATACGGATGGTCGGAGAGACAACGGCGAAGAAGATTGCGAAGAGATTCAGGTCGTTACAGGAACTGCAATGGGCTACAGTTGAGCAACTGACGGGTGTGGAAGATGTTGGCGGACAGATAGCGGCCAATATAGTGACATTCTTTGAGAGAGAGGACAATCTGCGGTTGATGTCACGTTTGGAGCAAGCCGGTCTGCAGATGGCATCGGCGGCTGAAGAGACAGAGACCGTGTCGGAAAAGTTGGCGGGTATGTCGATTGTTATATCCGGTGTGTTTGAGAAGCATACGCGTGACGAATACAAGGCGATGATAGAGCATAATGGAGGCAGGAACGTCGGTTCGATAAGCAAGAAAACGAGTTTTGTGCTGGCAGGCGACAATATGGGACCGGAGAAACGTAAGAAAGCTGAAGCGCTGGGAATAAAATTGATGAGTGAAGAGGAGTTCCTGTTGTTAGTCGAGAACTAAAGCGTTGTGATTGACGCATACCTCTATCAAAACAGACATCCGAGTAAAAACATTTCTCCCACTTGACCAAATTTTCAGATACTAAAATATTTCAAATAAAGCATTTATTTTTAATAAATTAAGTTCGTTTTTAACGGAGTGTTGTCAAAAATGGTTGCAAAATAATTTTTAGTTTTAAAACTTGCAATTACGGATTTTTTTTTGTAATTTCGCGCCCATATTTGTTGTGTCTTAAATTTAATGGCAAATGAACACGCAGGCTTACGTTATAACATGCCCTTATTGTGGGACGCTCAAGATGGTAGTTTGTCCTAAGAAGTAACTTAAAACCATATTGCGTGATGAAATCTTTCTCAAAGTATGCAATGCTCATAGCTACACTTATTTTGTGCAGCATGTTGTTTCTCTACTTTCATAATCTTGGTCCTCGATTTACAATAGTCGAGGAGAATTATGAAAATTATAGCACGGTTAATTTATCTCGCGATCTATCTCGGGACAAATTATCGGATGTTTTGGCAAACAACCACTATGTTGCCAATCGGCGTGATGCGGACTTCATAGCTGATACATTGACAGCAAGGTTACGCCGTGGCCTTAAGTATAGCAATTTGTACCATCTCCAAAAGAGGGCTTATGGCAAAGTGCCGGCACTTGTTGCAGATTCAGCGCACGTGCTGACGGAAAAATTGGAAAAGTCAAATCAAGCTATAGGTTTGTTACAGAGTTTTCCTCCGCTTGATTCGATGTCATGTTCCGTCAAACTTGGTGATTGTAAAGAGGGATCGGATGGAATAATTACCGTGCAAATTCATTCGAAGGAAGCGCAAGATTTTGCAGATATTATTATTCCACTAACAGAGTATTCGACCGATTCTTCTGGACATGCTGTAGCTAACGTAGTCGCTTATGCAAAGTCCGATTCGTTAGGTCAAGTAACTTTTAAAGGCTTGGACAGAAAAAAGGCGTATAGTGTTTTGCCAATTAAACGAGGGTTTGAATATGGTTCATCTAAAGGTATCAAGGAGGGAAAATTCGGAAAGGATGTTACGTTTAGATTCGAGCAGGTCGAACATCGGATACAGATGATTGACAATGCTACTCTTAGGCAGATTAAGAACGACGGAACCATAACGGTGCGTACGCCTTCGGAGTTTAAGGCCGAAGTTATTAAATGGTTTGTATTGGTTCTGCTGGCATGGTGGCTGTTGGCAATTGTAATGGTTCGGCGCAAGCGCAATTTTGACCCGCTGTTGTTGGCTTCGGTTATGTTCTTGTCAGGATTGTGCGTGATTATTATGTTTGCCATTCAGAATCCTCTCACCGAGGAATTACGCGGTGCGGAAATGGCAACTGGTGTATTGATCGGAGTTGGAATTATAATACTCTTTCAGTTTGTCGATTTCGTAAAGTTATATCAGGGAGGGTATAAGTTCGACTTTGACATACCGATGCAAGTCTTGCGTTGGTTATTCCTTCCATACAAGCAGAAAGTCTCATGGCTTGTTCCAGTGCTAAAAGGGTATGGTGCATGGTATAAAAAATTGGGAGCATTATTCCTTCTTTTGCTTTCTCTGCCATTTGCTATTTTTAATCTGCCATTTCTTAGTAAAATCAATAAACAAATTCTAAAGTTTATTGACATGGCTCCAAAGGGGTTTGGCTGGATGTTTTTTGCTATAATTCTTACAGGTCTTTTGTGGACACCTCTTGGTAGAGAGATTGGAGGAATGAAAGTCAATTTGAGCCTTGGAGGTCTTACCTTTCAGCCAAGTGAGATTGCAAAATATTTGATTCTTTTCTTCATGGCAGCTTTCTTTACGCAGAATGCTGACACAATTATAGCATATTCGCAACCAAACCGAACGCGGGTTTGGGATAAGATTCGAACTCTCGGTTGGGTCATAGGCGGTCTGGTGTTTTTAGTACTAATTTATGCTGTACTCGGCGACATGGGGCCAGCGGTTGTAGTGGGAGTTACCTTTGTATTGCTTTACTCACTGGTTAAGTCCAAAGTGAATCTTGAGAATCTTTCAGATATTGATAAATGGAAACGTATCTTCACATGCGACTTCGCTATAATGATATATGGTATTATCAGTTTTGCTGTGTTCATTTTCATCGGATCTGTTATTGGGAACACACTTGTTTTCGCATTGCTTTGGTTTGTTGTCTGGGTTCTCTTTGGTATAACATGGCATAAACAATTTTTCGAGTCTGCTTTTATAATAAATCTTCTTGTATTCGCCTTAATCTTTGGAGGAGATGTTGCCAAACAAATTCCTTATGTGCGTGATACTGATACGGCGGAGCGTTTTGAACAACGCACGCGCATGTGCGTCAACACATGGGGAGATTGGCAGATGGCAGACGGGTCTGATTTAAAAAGAGCCAAAAATGCTGCGGTAAGCAACACTCAGGTTGCGAATGGGTTGTGGGCAATCGCAACCGGAGGCATGACAGGTCAAGGCTTGGGAGATGGCAATCCAAATTTAATTCCTGCCTTTCACACAGACATGATCCTGTCATCCATTGGAGAGCAATTGGGATGGTTGGGGTTGCTGCTCGTTGTTGTTGCGATTGCTCTATTATTGCGCAGGATAGTTTTGATTGGTTATCGTGTCGGGCATCCGTTTGCTTTTTATTTTTGCATGGGTGTCGCAGTTGTGACTGCGGTGCAATTCTTCATTATAGCATTGGGTAGCAGTGGTATGATACCGCTGACTGGTATTACCGTACCGTTCCTTAGTTACGGTCGTGTTAGTATGGTGCTGAACTTGACTGCATTCGCCATTGTGCTTTCTCTCTCAATGAGCACAAGGAATGAGGTAATGAATGGAGTGCAAGAGGAAGTGCGCCGCCGGAGTGTGGGAGACTATAACTATCCTATTTCAATCGTTACATGGTCTTTCATTGTTTTAGCCTTATTCACCTTGTGCGTATGGCAGTATTATGCGTTGTGGGCAAGAGGAAAAACGCTCGTTCATCCTGCATTTGTCTACTCGCGTGAAGGTTTTCCAATAATAGAATATAATCCTCGTATAGCTTTGCTTACCAAAGAGATGTGGGCTGGTAATATTTATGACCGTAATGGTGTATTGCTTGCCACCAGTGATAAAGATAAACTTAAGGATGAAGATGTACATTTATTGCTCGTAAAAGCAGGAGTGGCAGACTCTTGTCTAAATAAAATCTATGCATCTCATACAAGGCGCTACTATCCTTTTGGGGAGCATTTGTACTTCATGTTGGGTGACCAAAATACGGGTTTGTTCTTCACTTATAACGAGGATAATCCGATTGGTTATATGGCGGAAGCACAACACTTGTCTTACTTGCGCGATTATGATAACAACTTATATGACAAGCAACATAAGCCTGTCAAAGTCAAATTGGCCGGTTCTGTACAATCTGGTTTCCGGTATGTAACGTCTGGCACGCGTGATACAGTTATTGCGTATCGTATGAGGGACAATAGTGATTTGATAAAGTACTTAAAGACCGGCATTAACGGTAAGCCTTTGCGTAGACATAACAAGGATGTACGTGATGGGGATTTTGATTTACACTTGACGCTTGATGCTGCATTACAAACCGATTTGCAGAATAGGATTTCGAATTATGTAGAGCAGACTCCTGTATTGAAGAATAATAATTTGCTTCGTATTTCAGTTGTGGTTCTTGACGCAGAGAATGGAGAACTATTGTCCTCAGCGAACTATCCTCTACCGGACTATCGGAGGTTAAGAGAAGAAGATGCACAAGGTCATTATAGTTATTCAGACAATTACAAGCCCAAGAGTTGGCAAGCGTATACAGAGCGAGATTTGGGTTTGACCTATCAGACAATGCCAGGTTCTACAGCGAAAGTAATGTCTGCTATGTCTGGTTTTGAGGCGCTGGGAACATCTGCTGCTGATAAGATGTATTTAGTAACTGCTGAAGATATTATAGAGACCGGAAAAGCCCCGGAACCACATGGGTATAGGGTTTCTATGAGGGACGCCATCGTCTATTCTTCTAACTGCTATTTTATTAATCTTGTGAATGAGAACGATCTTTATTGGGCATTAGATAGTGTTTACGAAGCAGTTGGTGTTAGTGTGGGAGGAATAGCACCATACTATCTGCGCTATGCAGTGGATAAGGATAAACAAGGAGCCTTCCGTGAGAAGATACGTCAGAATCAGGGTAAGGCGCTCGTTAAATACGCTAAGCGCATTGAGGATGATGTGCATAAGAAAATGAATGAAGGAGAATGGCGTTGGGCGTGGGGGCAAGGTTATAGCGGATATGAACTTCAAGCATCTCCTCTGAATATGGCTCGTATTGCGTCAGCTGTAGTTAATGATGGCAAGATGCCATATACTCAATTCCTTCTTCCGTCCAACAAGTATGCTAAAGATAATATCGAGGCTGGCGATGTTCAACTTTTATCTTCGAGTTCGGCCAATATATTAAAAGATTATATGAAGGGAGAGTCTGCAAATCAAAGGAGCAGAAATGGAATAGTTCTTCCATCCTTTGTCGGAGGAAAGACCGGCACTCCTGAACGCGAGCGCAGGGTAAAGGAAATACGTTATTACAACAAGTGGACCAGAAGATATCACACTCGTCCGCTTATTGAGAAGCCCAACGACGGCTGGTATATGTTTTTTGTGGAGAGCCAAGATGGAAAACATCCCTTGGCTGTAGTTGTCCGGATGGAACGGAGTACAGGATCCGGTGCTGCAGTACGTTTGACAAAATCAGTAGTGCTCGAATCCTTGTACAGTAAAGGATATGTAAATAAAATTAATTAAAACCATATGAAAACAAAAATCTTTTTAGTTGCAATTTGCACGTTTTGTGCAATAACTTCAGCTGCTCAGAATTATCATTTCTTGAGCAATGAAGAAATAAATGAGTGTAAATCACCGCAAGCAGTGGCATGGAATTTTGTTATGTCGGTAATCAATTGTGATTACCAACGTATGTTAGATTTTGTTGATCCATCTTTCACAAAAATGATTGATGACTATTATTTCAACGAGTTGGGATTGAAGTCATATAGTGAGGTATTTACCGAGGGGAGAATTCAAGATATATGCGGTATGAGACCTTTGTTGAAAGAAGGATATCAAATAGCGTGTTCAGATGAATATTATCATAAGATGAATTTTACCGATGTTGAAGAATCATACAAGGACATACCTACATGTTCTGTCAGATTTGTTTGCGTTGATGTATATGGTCAGTTTTATTCTGGTAACGAGCACGATGCAGACGCTAGAGTTATCCTTGTATTCAAAGATAATAAATGGAGAGTATTCTCATTCAAGTGAAATGTGTAAGTTTAATCGTTAAAGATATGAAAACTAAATTATTTTTTATCGCTGTTTGCATGATGTGTGCAGCAAACATGGTCGCGCAATCGGATGATTCTGATTATTTGGATAGGGTCATGAAGGAACTTAGCAAGGAAAATTGTGAGGGGGCACAGAAGTGGTATGATGCTTACAAAGAAGTGTCGGGGCAATTTAAGCCTTCTGTGCAAGCATTGATAGATGATTGTCGAGTCGAAAAGCAGAAAAAAAATGAAAAGAAACCAAAGAGAGATTATATGGAAAGTTCCTACTGTAAAGCAAACAAGAATCGCTACGTTGCATGGAATATAGCAGGTGCGGGCTATCCATGGAATTTAGTGACTGGAATTGAGTTTCGTGGAGGGGGAATTGTTGGCGTAGGACTATATGGAGACATCGGTATGGATTTTACACAAATAGAATACACTTATAAATACGGCTACAATAATAACACTGGACACGACAAAACCTTAAAAACAGCTTTCCGCTATGCGGGAGGAGTGAGGTTTTATCCGTACAAGGGATTGTTTCTTGACTGTGGATATGGAACAATTGCCAAACTGTCTGTTGATAATATCTCAGTGCCTGATTCATATTCAAATGACGAACAACCTAATTATGCCAAAAAGGAGGTAAAAAACAGTCGCGGTATTCTTTTCCATGCAGGTTATAATCTGGTTACTGATCTTAAAGACGGCGCAGGATTCTTTCTGGGTTTAAGCGGAGGCGCTTCGTATGACGTGTTAAATAAAATTTATGCCCCGTCAGTTAATTTGAAGATAGGTGTGGCATGGGGGTGGCAAAAGTAATAAATAAATTTTGGTATGAAGAAAATAGTTGCATTTGCGTTGCATATTCCTTACATGTTGTAGCATCAGTCCTTACCAAAAAGGAATAAAATTAGCAGAAGAGTACAACGGTTGCGTTGAGGCGTATTTCGAAGCAACCGAAAAAGTAGGAGAGGATTTCGCTCAGGAACTTCCGGGCTAATATAATAGTTGTTCGGCTGTGATGGGTGAGTATTTGAACCTCTTGAGGGAATGTCATCAAACTTACCTAAAGAAGTGGAACGCAATTGAGCAAAAGGAGGCACAAGTTCGTAAGAAAGCAAAGAGTACGTCTGACTTAAGGGAATTCGAGTCCGGTTTGGCTTCTCGTGAAGTATTCGTATTTGTTTATGAGCCTGATTTGGAAACGGTAGAACTTTCTCCTGCTGTCTTACAGAAAGTCAAGTTGATATTTCCGTCGAAACCGAAAGATACTCAAATCTCTAAGTATTTAGTTGGGCATACCCTTTCTGAAGGGAAGTAAAACGGATACTATACACAATCTTGGAAAGGGAAGATTCTATAGAACGGCGTATCGGAACTTAAGATTTTTCCTGTTGAAGAAGACTCTAATAAGCGCTATATGATTAGCATATCTACTCGATTGAGTTCTGATACTCGTGCCTATGATGTTAAGGCAGTTATATGCTTGTTTTGGACGACATAAGTGATTGGAAAATTGAATTTATTCAGTCAAAAAGTATTGACATAGTAAAAACGCATAGATATGACGACTGTGTGAAGTGCTCTATCAAAAGAGGTTGGCTGATGGGGAACTTAGTTGCAGAGAATAACTGTGAGATTGCGATGGAAATTGCAGGTCTGGAACTTAATTATTCAGGTGAATGGGTTACTTTCTGTAGTATTGTTCCTCCTAATCAGCAGAAAGTTATAAGTAATAATGAAACCGATTTCAGAATAGATTACATCGAAAGGTCATAAATAGTAGCCTAAAACTTAATTTATATGAAAACGAGAGATATCATATTTGCATTGTTTGCGCTAATTACATTTTCTGCAAATGCCCAATATGATTATTCATCCTATTTGCATAAAGCAATGGAGAAACTGGAGCAGGGAGATTGTCAGGCTGCGCAAAAGTTTTATGACGTTTACAAAGAATTGTCTGGACAGTCTGTCTCTTCGTTAGAGGTTTTGATAGCGGATTGTGGGGAAAGTCAGGATAAGACATATAATATCGGAGACCAAATAAAAGTCTAGGATAAAGTGTACATAGTGGCTTATGTAAGAGATGGCGGGAAACATGGTTTAGCTATTTGCGATTTGGGATGGGGGGAACTGGATTTAGAAGAGGATGTTGAAAAGAGAGGAATTCCAAGCATAGAAGAGTTAAAACTTATATATGAGAATAGAGATATAGTTAGGCTGTTCGAAAAATATTGGTCATGTAATATGTATCAGTCGAGTTGGGTAAAAGGTAAATTGAATCCCGAAAAAACAATTCTGTATGTTATGGATTTTGCAACAGGGGGAGGCACATATCATAGAGCCGTTGGTGAGGGTAAGCTTGTTGTCCTTAAGATATATCGATTTTAATCGTTGTAATCTTTAACGTTTTTATTTCGTGTGAAAGAACTTTCGCTGCCCGTTTAATTATTAATCATAATTCAAATAGACTTTTACAATGGGGTAATTATGGAAATGTATGAATAGAGACACAGCAACTAAATCAAAAGTTGTAGTTTTTAACCAAGTCCAACATCTTTTTCCTCATTATAGGATAATTATCTATAATAATGATATTGATGACGTTAATGATACCGACTTTAATATAAATTACATCGAATAACCATAAATGATAGTTTAAAACTTAAGGGTATATGAAAACAAAAATATACTTTTCTCTCGCTTTTATGGCGATAACAATTTTTTGTGACGCATGTTCTTCTGTTCAAAAGACAAAAGAGAACAAAACCGAAGAACAAGAGTTAACGGACAGTATTGCTGGCCCCGCTATGTCAAGTACATCAGCGGAGGGCGACACAGGAGATATACTTAAAGATACAGAACGACCTGTCTTCACAAGCGGGATGCAAAAAATTTCGGGTAAAATGCCTGATAACGCAAAACAAATTGCTCACGGGAAAGGTTGGATTGTATATAAAGAAGACACAGAAGAAACACTTTGTTATATAGCATCAAGGATTTATCTAATAGATAGTCAGACACAAGAGATATATTTCTTGCTGGAGACCAAGGGAGACAAGCAAACAGGAACCAAATTACCGATTAAGGCGCAAAATTGGATTGCTTACAATAATGATGATGAAATTGAACGGGTGTATAAAGAAGAAGCAAGTTATGAGAACGGATATATCAGAGCTATAGAAGAAGTGAACGTTCTCTCCCATGACAAATTACTTATCACAGGAGATCCTGATTGTCGCAATTTATATCACTATATCATTAATATAGCCCCTTTCTCTGCCATCCACATACCGCATTACAGCGGTTGCGACATAGTAGAAAAGGAGGGAGAACAATTTCTTGAATGCAGTTGGGCTCAATACGACTATCAAAATGAGACCCGCAAATGTTATAAACAACTTTATGATTTAGACGGAAATAAAGTTGGCGACAAAAAGGATATTACAAATGAAGTTGAATGGGATTGGTAAAATGTTACGTTGGTCTAATTTCTAAAAATCAATTTAATATGAAAACTGAACGTATAATTTTCGTATTGTTTGCAATGTTCGCATTGACAATAAATGCACAATCTGATTATTCTTCCTACCTGAATAAGGCAATGGAGAAACTGGAAGCGGGCGACTGTGAGTCTGCACAAAAATTTTACAATGTTTACAAAGACCTGTCAGGTGAGCAGAAACCATCAGTTCAAGTTCTAATTGATGATTGTAAGGAAGCGGCTGTCAAGAAATATGCAATAGGCGAGAGGATTAAATTCAAAGGTTATACTTTCAAAGTGGCTTACCTGGAACCATCGAAAGAACATGGCTTTGCAATTTGTGATAACGGATATTCCAAACATCTGTATTCAAGCCAGATGTTTCTTTTGGAAGATGCTCATCTAATAACACTTAGTGAATTAAATAGAATAATTCCTAATAAGAATTTTCTCCAATTAAGTGGAAATTATTGGACATCAACCGTGGCCAAAACATCAAGTAATATATATGACATACGATATTATGTGAAGAATATTGAAACAGGGAAAGAACTCTCTGTGGATTGCTCTGATGAAAAGAATGGAAGATACTATCTACTTTATGTTATAACATTCTAATATTTTTTGAATTATGGCATTTTTACAGGAATATACGATGCTTGACGAATTAGGCAAGGGCGGTTTCGCCACTGTCTATAAGGTTCGTCATAATAAGTTGGGTTATATTCGCGCCATTCGTGTGCTGAATGAAACCATCGTTGATAGCACAAGTAAGACTTATCAGAAGTTCTTGCGCGAGTGTAAATTGTTATTGCGTCTTGGGAATGGCAATCATCCCAATATCGTGCATATATACCAACCTCGGTTGCTTGACAACAAGGCTCTTGTTGAGATGGACTATGTTGATGGTCAAGATATTTTGCACTATCTCAAACAAAATCAAAATTTTGTCTCTGCGGAAGATGTGGTACTAATGGCAATACAAATTAGCAGTGCTCTTGCATATTGTCATGAAGATATCTATCGTTTCTGTATGGATAGAGAACTGGACAATCTGCAAGATGATCCGGAAGATGGTTCAAAGGTGTTGATTGATGAAAAAACTCGTAATCGTTTGATTGAACGATACAAAGTTATACATAACGATATTCATTCCGGCAACATCATGCGTCGGGAAGACGGTAACTTTGTACTGCTTGATTTCGGTTTGGCTATCAATGGTGATGAGGTTGTGCGTAGTAGTCGTCATACGAACGGAGCACCGGAATTCAAGGCTCCGGAGAAATGGGATAACGAATCTATACTTACGGAGCAGTCAGATATTTATAGTTTCGGTATTGTGCTATACCAGTATTTGGCGGGGCGCGTACCGTTCCAATATGATTTAAAGAACAGCAATGGGACTGCGGAAGAGTATAAGTTGATGAATGCGCATAAAACAGCTACACCTCCATCCATTGAGGCTATTCGTAAGGAGTTCTTCGAGCGGAAGTTTAATGGGCAGCAGTATGAGCGAGACTATCCGCAATGGCTTGAAGATGTTATTTTGAAATGTTTGCGGAAGAATCCCGCCGAAAGATTTAAAAACGGCAAGGAATTATATGAGTATATCATCGCTCAATCTAAGAAGAACAATAATGTTTACAATGATGTGGTGATTGAGAGTTTAACTTCGAGCAACAAGGATCTTGCGGCAGAGGTTAATGATTTGCGTTCTACCAACAACTCGTTGAATACGCAACTGAGTGGGGCGAAAAACACTCTTATGCAAGTACAACAGGAACTCCGTACGGCTCAGAAGAAAATAGATGAACTGGTAAAATCAGGCTCTAAGCACCATCTTCCTATTATAGTTATTATTCTCTTCCTTGGTTTGGGTATGTGGGGTGCATCAATGACCTATATGAAAAGTCAAAGAGATAAGGAAATAGTCCAATTACAAAAGGATAACAAAGAATTAAGGCAGAAACAAGGTTCATCGGATAATTCCGCTGAAATAGCATCACTTAAGAGTCAAATATCTCAAAAAGATAAGGAAATAGCCCAATTACAAAAGGATAACAAAGAATTAAGGCAGAAACAAGGTTCATCGGATAAATCTACTGAAATAGCATCACTTAACAGTCAAATATCTCAAAAAGATAAGGAAATATCCCAATTACAAAAAGAGAACAAAGAATTAAAGCAGAAACAAGGTTCATCGGATAAATCTGCTGAAATAGCATCACTTAACAGTCAAATATCTCAAAAAGATAAGGAAATATCCCAATTACAAAAAGAGAACAAAGAATTAAAGCAGAAACTAATATCATCGGATAAATCTGCTGAAATAGCATCGCTCAATAGTAAACTTTCTGACAGAGATACGGAAAATAAACGTTTGACGGATCAACTGAGGCAAAAAATATCCGAGTTGGAACAAGCAAATAAAGATAAGGCATCTCTAAATACACAATTACAGAAAGCTAAGGGAACAGATGCTTCAGCCTTGCAGATAAAAATTAAGCAACAAGATGCCGAAATCACTCGCCTGAATAAGGAATTGGGAGAAAAATCAACAGCTTTAGACAAAGCAAATAAAGAAATTGCTGTACTTAAGAGTATATGTGAATAAAATTAAAGATGTATGTCAAAAATAGGGAATTGGATTCATCGGCTTTCCAATAGTATTGGAGATGCCTTACAAGAAAACAACCAACCTGTAGTTGGTACGCCGTCGGTTGAGAGTCCCGCGGATAAGGAGGTCGAGACATCTGCTGTTGAAAAAAATGAGAAAGGTGTTGTTCATGAGCAGAAATATGAAGAGTCTGCACCAGCCCAGAAAAACAACGATTCTCAAGAGAAAAAAGAAGAGCATATAGAAAGTAGAGATGCTTTGATTCGGAGCGTTATTAATACTCTGCAAAAAGTTGTTGAATATAAGGATACTACTGTTGGCAAGAAGTTGGTAATATGGCTTGCTTGCGACAAAGTGACATTCGAAAATTACGACACGGAGCAATATAAGCAGCGGGTATTGATTGCTTTGGTTAATGAACGAGGGTATGGTTTTGATGAAATTGCTTTCTGCATCGGTTTCCCCGCAGAAGAGGTGTATGCTACAAAAGTCGGTCAGAGTAATCTGGAATATTTGCAAATATTAGCGCACGAAACTTTTAACGAAGTTAAGACATGCAAAGCAATAATTTCTATCTTTGGAGGAGCCGGAAGTTTATTGCAAGAGCAGTATCTACTTTCTTCAAATGACATGAAGAAAAAAATGCTAACTTCCTATAATATAGGAAGCGGTCAGTTCCCGCGTATTCCGACAGGCTATCGTGAGAATCATATTGCCATTGATGACAATCCTAATTCTCCTATGGCTGAGAAGAATAAATACGTTAGTCGCATGCACGCACACATTGGCTTCTCGGAGAAATTTGGCTTCTACTTTCAGGTGGAAAAAGACGGAACTCGTCTAATGGGCAAAAGAACTCGTATTTTTAGGGGAGAAGAGAAAATTGAGTGTGATAATCCGCAAGCTAAGATACCTTTGCAAACGGGTGATCTTATTGAATTAGGGAAAGCAGTTGTATTAAGATATATGCAAATTGATGAATAAATAAAATGTTATGTGCAAAATTTTTGAACTATTGAAGAAAGGTTTGTCTTTAGGTACGGTAGAGCCGGATAATGGCAAACAGAAGCCTCAAACATCCAAGATAACCAACAAGATTTTGTTGAAAGAATTGGTTGAGCACTTCAATGACCAGATGGAAGAATTGTCAGTTGGTCGTCGTCTGCTCTATCCTATGTCATTTAACATTTTAATGCACCCTGATGACTATAATACGGCAAAGGAGTCGTTACCGTTCGTTTTGCCAGAAGTAGTCGCAGAGTTTTACGCTTCTATCAAGAAAAAACGTGACACATATAATAGCGGTGTTAATTTCGCACCTCCAGCTACTTATTGGTTCTTCCAATTTTCTGCTTGTCAGTTTGGCGAGAAAGACGGCAAAGAGGACATTATTAGGCGGGGAGAAATCATCACAACTGGAAGTTTAACAACTTTTGACATTCAAAAGGCACAGCATGGAAATGTTAGACAAGAAGCGAATGTTCATCTATCTGTTAAATGTCAGAATTCCAATACCAACGAGAATAATATTAATATGGACGCGCTTCTTGGTATGGAAATTCTGAGCGAAGGCTCATACACATTCAACTTCGACAAGAATCTCAGTGAAGATACAACTCTAATCACTGCTTCTTCCGACATGCAAAGAAAAGGATGGGCAACATTGCGATGGGCAGCGGAAGGAGGCGGATATAACGTATATGAAATGATGGATGACTACATAGATATTTCCGGGAACTCAGATACACGCTCGACAAGGAATATCGTTAAGATAGACAGCGATGCAGTTAGCAAGTCCCATGTTCAGATTAAGTATGACAAAATGACGCAAACTTTTGCTTTGGCGGCATTTGCTAAGACTCGTTTAAATGCCCGCGAAGTACCGCTTAGTTATGGAGGTTCATTGAATTGGGTTACTTTATCAAAGTTCAATTCAAAAATCTTCTTGAATGATACTATCAGTGTAGAGTTTAATGCAAATCCTGAATTAGTATGAAAACGAAAGAGAAATTATCCGTTTACGGTTTGACAGATATGGGGCGGCAACGCACTAATAATGAAGATGCGTTCGTTGCTAAGCAGATGGATATTAACACCGTCCTTGCAGTGGCTATTGATGGAGTTGGTGGATACGAAGGAGGTGAAGTTGCTGCCGAGATTGCGCGGACAGAAATCCCGAAGTATCTGCAAAACTTCCAAAATGGTGAGCGTCTTGAACTGCTGAAGCAGGCAGTAGTTAGTGCAAATAATGCTATTTTTGACAGGCGTCAGGTTGACACGGCCAGGCCATCTATGAGTTGTGTATTGACATCAGCTATAGTTGACAAACAAAGGAAAGTCATTGACATGGTGCATGTTGGTGATACACGTTTGTATCAATTTCATCATGGGGAACTTCGAAAGTTGTCTCATGATCACTCACTCATCGGTTATCGAGAGGAAATGGGTGACTTGACAGAAGAGCAGGCTATGCATCATCCGCAACGTAATGTCATAAGCCGTGATGTTGGCTCTGCAAAGCACGAAGTAGCCGACCGTGATTTTTTAGAGGCAGCGGAATTTCCTTTGTTGCCAAACTCAATTTTTTTGCTTTGTTCTGATGGATTAACTGACTTAATTACGTCTAAGCAGATAATTGAAGTTCTTAAAACAGGCAAAAATTTAACCTCCAAAGCGAAATCTCTTATTGCTGCTGCTAATGAAGCAGGGGGGAAAGATAATATAACTGTCGTGCTGGTGGAATATATCGCTGAAGAGAAAGAGAAAACAGTTAACCAAACAGAGCATGAGCAAGTTCGTGAAGAGGGAGGTGTTGCTCCTGTTAAGGAGTCCGATAAGGGAAAAGAAGATAAAATTAATGTAGAAACTAAAGATATGAAGAAACTTAATTTAGTCGGAACAATAGCGGTAGTTATTGTATTCCTCTTATGTGGTGTTTGTTTGTTCTATACGTACCGGGTTAATCAAAAATTGGTAAATTTGCAGTCGCAATTCGAGAACCATTTGCAGTATTCAGACCTTCAAACAGATGGCGTATTTGAGGAAGTTGAAGTCTCTTTGGATACTGATTCATTGTTGAAGTAATTTCACAGCGGGAGAGAGAAATAGAACAACTGAAATGTGAACTTGATGGAAACGCAAATATCCATGAGGTAGAAGTCTTGAAGAAAGAACTTATACAAAAAGAGCAGGAGATTGTCAAGCTGAAACAAAATCTAACAAAGGTTAATAAGAGATAGATGTTCTAAAAGGGTTGCAGTAATATGTTTTGGTTGAAGTTATTTAGACCTAAAGATATCCCAAATCGCAAGACCGATTGGAATTGGCGCATACGTTTTTATCATTGGGCATTAGTGAGTCTCATGCCCATTTATAAGCGTGGCGCAATTTCTGATGTGGTGAATGTGGGTGATTTGCAGGTTATTCACAATGTGCGTGACTATTGGTACGAGCAAGAGTTGCTGCGCTTCCGGATTGATACAGCTCAACATTTGGAAAAGCAATCTTCGCCTTACAATATTAAACGCAAGTATCATCGTTCATGCATTTTCAATTGGTCTGAATCTCTGCTCGTTTTCCATGACGGTAAGAGTTATAATGTAAAGTTGGGTAAAGACTATTCGATTGCGACTGATATTGAAGGGGCGTTGAAAGTATCTTCAAGCAGGGATATTATATTGCGCTCAGAATTTAGTGCAAAACTTTCCGGGTTTAATAAGGGCAAGAATCAGATAACTAAGCCATTACGAGACAAGCAAGTTGTTGATGAGCCTAAGAGTGAGAGTTCTTTGAGGAGAAAAATAGAAGTACGGGACTCAGTACCTCCGGCACATTCGCCTGAAGAGTCAAAAACATCAAAATTTAGAGGGTTTGAAGAAAGCGATATTTTTTAGTGAGGACATACAAAGCCATATTATTGACTATTCTTTGCTTGATTTTAGGGATATTTTGGGGAATAGAGATATGGAGTGCTCTAACTAAGCATTGGGGCTTGTTATTACGCTGGTTTCATAATATGCGTGGGAACTATTATCCTTGGTATATTTGGTGTGCTATAGGAGCAATCATTTTCCCGCTTATGAATAAGTTTTTTGTTAAGAACATGGAGATGACGAAAACCTTTACGCATGAATTAACCCATACGATAACAGATCTTCTTCTTTTCCGGAGAATACATTCGTTTCATGCAGAAGAGGCAGGAAGTGGTGTTGTTAGATCAAGTGGTAGTGAAAAGACTTTGTTTTTAACGGCTCTCGCCCCTTATTGTTTTCCAATATATACGTTTCCGTTATTGGTGCTACGCAGTGTAGTTGTAACGCCATTCTTGCCGGTCATAGACATACTTATAGGTTTTAGTTTGGGACTGCATGTTGTTTGCATAGCTGAGCAGACATGAAGTTATCAGACGGACATTTCTCAGTTTCCATTGTGGTTTAGTTACTGTTATATTACTTCCGTTTGGTTATTCGACTTGGCAGTGTTATTGTTATCGTATATACCTGAGCAGAATGTTTTTCTTGCATTTAAGACTATTGCTATTGATTTATGGAATCTTTTAGTAAATATTGTTACATTTATAGTCTCATAACATTATGTCTTACATCAATCAAAAAATCAAGGAAGTTTTTCCGGATTTGTCTGTTATAAAGCAGGTAAGTAATAATGCCTTTTTTAAGGGGCGCAATCTGCCTTCTTTTGTCAAAGACTTTGTTCTTCGTCGTTATACGGACAGAGAAGGCAATATTGATGCGGATGCGCTCAAGCATTATCTTGACGAGAAAATGCCTATTGATAGCAACTATATCAAGCAACGTCTGATTTCTGGAGAAGTTGTAAATATAACAACTCGCTTTACGACGACTACAGATATAGCGAAGAAACGTGTCAAAGTGACCATCCCAGATTTAGGTATCACCTCGGATGCTTATGTTACTGACACTCTGCTACAAGAAAAGGGCGCAGAACTAGCCGATGGAGAGTATTGGGGCAATATCACTCTTGAATATGTAGAGCCGGAGGGCAAAAGAAATGGCTATATTCAAATCACATCGTACCTTGCATTTGAGCCATATAAAATAGATATGGACTATTTTATGCAAGCACGTCAGCAATTCTCGTTGGACGAGTGGATAGACGTACTTGTTACCATCATGGAGTATAATGCGGAAATGCTCTCGCAGGAGGAGAAACTGCTCATGATTAGCAGAATGCTCTCCTTAGTAGAGCCACGCCTCAACATAATTGAGCTTGGTCCTAAGGGGACGGGTAAGTCGTATGTTTATACTAACCTTAGCAAGTATGCGTGGCTGCTTGGTGGAGGTAAAACCTCACGCGCTCGCTTGTTTTACAATAAGGCTACTAAGCAGTTTGGGGTGATAAAGAACCACGATGTGGTCGGTATGGATGAGATTTCTACTATGACCTTTGCAGAGCCTGACGAGATGCAGGCTATTCTGAAAGTATATCTTGAAGCCGGTGAAACGAAAGTCGATAGCGTTCCATTTCAATCAGAGTGTGGTTTGGTGTTGTTAGGGAACATACCTTTGAATAAAGACCTTAAACCTCAGCATACGGACTATTTCCGAAATCTGCCGGAGATGTTCCATGAGTCTGCGACAATGGATCGCTTTCATGGTTTCATCGAGGGGTGGAAGTTACCGCGTCTCAACCAAAGCCATATCATGGAGGGTTGGACGCTTAATACAGAGTATTTCTCTACCGTACTTCACCTATTGCGTCCCGCTCCGGAGTATGATGATATGTTTGATATACTAGTGGAAACTAATGAGGATTGTGATTTACGTGACAAGAAAGCAGTAAAGAGGCTTACTGCTGCATATCATAAGCTTTTGTTCCCACATATTCAGTCAATGGAAGACATTGTCGAAGACGATCAAGAGAATTTCAAACAATTGTACGCACGTTATTGCCTTGGGCCTGCGGTTACTTCTCGGCAGATTATCCGGCAGCAGTGCCACTTGATAGATAAAGAGTTCAAAGCAGAAATGGGAGATTTTAATATTCGATAGTTTATATATGGCAAAACCTATCGATACTCATCTTCCTCTTAGTCATCAAACACAAAATATATTTTATGCAGAAAGCTAACTCAAGAATTGTCGAATGTCCATTTTGCGGGGCTGAAAAAGAATTGTTGTCACTGCTTTCAGGGAATGGGATAGGCTCTACAAGCTGGTCTGACAGAAAGACTGTAGGTCCTATGATGCCGAGAGTTTCGCCGGTACAGAAATGCCCACGGTGTGGCAAGTATTATCTGCACTATAAGCAAGAAGGACGAACAGGAAATACCATGTCTGATGAGTTAGGGGAACTGTCATATTCCCAATGGAAGGCGGCGTATGAGCAGTTTAAAGAAGATACAACAATCGATGATAGAGACAGGTGTATCATACTTTTGAACATGATACATGCATACAACAATGCCTATTATCGACTTTATGATAGGAGCGGAACATTCATTCATGAACCTCCGTGTGAACCAAATCCGCCACAAGAGGAATTTGAATTCTTTGTTCACAACATCCAAAGATATATTGCTTTAGCGGATTGGGAAAGGCCTGATGATATTTTGTTCAAAGCGGAACTATATCGGGAGGCCGGGATGTTTGAGCAATGTGCGGAGACTCTGAGAGCCATAGATTATGGACAGTTAAACAGGTACACACGGGACATCTATAATGGTGTCAAAAAACGTGCGGCGAATAAAGTTAAGAAAGTGTTCCGAATTGGTGAAGAATATCTGACTCCGGCAGAAAAACGGGAAGTATAGAGACGATGTGCAATTTTGGAACAAAAGGAAAAGATATTTCAAAAACAACCAGATGCAAATGCACAGTCAGGTGGTGCTGAGAAAAGGATTTTGTTGGACAGTATAAGTTAGTATTATTGTAGCAAAGCGTGTAAATAAGCAAGTTAATGTGAAAGACAATTAACATTTTTTCATTATGAGAAAAAAAATTATAGGGTTGTTGGTTTTGTTAGTCGCTTGTTGTGGATTTAATCTCCAAGGAGCAACGTATAAGATTAGGTCTATTAGTTTTGAACTAAATGTTAGAAATTCAGAAGGAAAATCTGGAATGAGATACGTTTTGGACGTAAATTTTGATGGGTTAAAGGGGAAAGATGTCCACGTATGCGCAGAACTTCTTCAGAGGAACGATGGTAGATGGGAAAATGTTCCTTTCTCAAATAAGGGGAGTGCAGCGTATTCTAGCGGTCAAGGAGTATGGGCGCAGGGAGCTTATAAGTATTTACCTTATGACGGAACATTGATAGAGAAATATGTGATTTTTTTTCCATATGACGTCATTGTTCACCCTCAAGGAGAGGTTCAGTATCAAGTTCGTTTTTTCGCCCTTGAAAAAGATGAACTTGCGGAACCTGTTATTCCTAATGCCAGTGGAGGATACTATGATTATGAATATAGGAGTATTACTTGGAATAATGTTAATACGCGCAGTAGTACCTTCCAACCAGATTGGGGCACAAGTACTGGTAGAACGAATAATTACAGTAATAGCAATTATGATAATCAGTATAGGAGTCAA
Source organism: Paludibacteraceae bacterium (assembly GCA_024683975.1). GTDB lineage: Bacteria > Bacteroidota > Bacteroidia > Bacteroidales > Paludibacteraceae > Colicola. Next base: position 1,457 of record JAIKXR010000137.1, on the reverse strand, counting down.
CCACAAGAGCACAAAATTCAAAACATTAAGGCTGTTTATGGTATAAATGGGGTTTGGCACTACGAATTTACGAATTATGGAACTTTTCGGCAGCATAATGCCACATACGATGCATATGGCCGTGTAATACGAGAGTTAGGAATTTTGAACGGAACTTATTACCTTACGCAAGATGAGAATGGGGTTATAAGAGCATATTTGCGTTATGAGAATGGAAAGCAGAAACAGGGAATAATTCGATATCGATATCGTAGTCATTATTCAGAATTCAGTATTGATGGGATAACTAGGGAAGAAATAGTACAATAAGATAGTTGAAGAATATTATGCATGACCGTTGGCAAATGACTGGCCAGCGGTTTTTGTTATATACTTACCTACGGTCTACCTCTTTCTGTCATGTTTGTTCGCCCTGGACTAAACAGCGGTGTCCTTCACTCTACCTGCCGGTGGCTGACTACAGCCCTTTGCTGTACCGGCTGTTATTGTAAACAGAAATTGAAATGTCAAGTCTACCGGATGTTATTAAAATCGCTTTTTTGTTTTTGGAATGTAGGTGCGAGTGCTTATGCACGTGCATATTGCTTTCTACTTCACACTTGGGAAATTTTTGGTATAGAAAAAAGAAAAAACAGCACGTAAGGTGCTGATTTTTAGATGGGTGGAATGTGGGGTTCGAACCCACGACACTCGGAACCACAATCCGATGCTCTACCAACTGAGCTAAGACCACCATAAAGATTGAATTCCGACAAACAAACACATAATTAATGAACAATCATCTACATCATGATGCAGTTTATCGCTCTTCAATCGCGTTAAGCGGGCGCAAAAGTACGGCAAGAAAATGAACTCCGCAAATATTTAGAAAAAAAAATACAAAAATTTGAGTTTTCGGAAAATTTCGGAAAATTTATGATTGGCAAAACAGTCCTTTTCGGCATAGAAAGGAGGTGATTGCGTTTCTTAAATTATTGATAATAAGATTGTACAAAAAAATCACTCAACGGTTACAGACTTAGCGAGATTACGCGGCTGGTCAACATTGCATCCCTTGAGACAAGCAACATAGTAAGAGAGCAGTTGCAAAGGGATAATATTGATTATCGGACTTAAACATTCGGCTGTAGCGGGGACTGTGATATAATCGTCTGTAAGAGCTGAGACCGCGCTGTCATTGTCGTTAACAACAGCGATTACCCGGCCTTGTCTTGCCCGAATCTCCTGAATATTGTTCACTATTTTGTCATAAATCTCACTTTGTGTAGCGATGGAGACAACTGGCATGTCTTGTGAAATAAGTGCTATAGGTCCATGCTTCATCTCGGCAGCAGGATAACCTTCTGCGTGTATATAACTGATTTCCTTGAGTTTGAGTGCGCCCTCAAGTGCTACAGGGAAGTTGTAACTGCGCCCTATATACAAGCATGAAGGCGCAAATGACAAAGTCTGTGCCA
>JAIKXR010000123.1 GCA_024683975.1 Paludibacteraceae bacterium | reverse complement strand
GATAGTAAGAAACATATAATAAATATAAAACAATGGAAAAGAATGACTTAATTGCCAAAGTTAACAGCGTTTTGGCAGAAGAATTTGAGGTAGAAGAAAGTATTATCACTCCCGATGCCAACATCAAGAAAACTCTTGAGTTAGACAGTCTGAGTCTGGTTGACATGGTGGCACTCATTGAGAATGAGTTCGGTGTCAAGATTCAGACGGCGGATTTGGCAAAAGTGCAGACGTTCGAAGCATTGTACGACTATTTGGCAGAGCGCGTGTGATATTCCGTAATGAAGAGATTTATGACCTTATTCCACAACGTCCGCCAATAGTGATGGTGGACGTTGTGTGGTCGGTCTCAGAAAGTGAAGCCGAGACGGGTCTGACTGTGACGGAAGACAATATATTTGTGAAAGAAGGCACGCTGCGTGAGCCTGGAATAGTGGAACATATAGCGCAGTCGGCTGCGGTTTTTGCCGGATATGGTTCTTTTGTCCGTCATGAACACCCTAAGTTAGGATTCATAGGTGAGATAAAAGACTGTGTGATACACAAGTTGCCAACCGTAGGTCAGGAACTTAGGACGCACATCATATTCGTGACCGAAGTGGGAGGAATAAGACTGATTAACGCCGAAGTTCGCGGCAATGAAGAGTTGATAGCCCAATGTACAATGAAAATCTTTCTCAAAGATGATTAGCGACTACTATAGCATAGAGCAGTTGGATAAGTTGTCGGGCGTTGCGCGTGTTCGTTTGAATAGAGATAGTGCGGTATATAAAGGACATTTCCCTGACAATCCCGTCAGTCCTGGCGTATGCAACATAGAGATGATTCGCGAGGTGGCAGAGACTGTTCACGGAGGGCGTTTGCGCATCAGACGTATCAAACAGTGTAGATTCACGACACTGATTACTCCTCTTATACATAGGGAATTAGAAGTCAGAGTGATGCTGCAGGAGCAAGAACAAGGACATTATCGTTTGACAGGAACGTTGGGAGAAGGTGAGGCTGTTTATATGAGTCTGAAGGCAGACATGACAGATGAATAAGGTCGTCATCATAGGTGCAGGTTTAGGCGGATTGGAATGCGGATACATACTTGCCAAGAGCGGAATGGAGGTGACCGTTTTGGAGCAAGATGCTGTCATAGGCGGTTGTCTGCAATCATTTCCTCGCGGTAAGGCACTGTTAGATACCGGCTTTCACTACGTTGGCGGTTTGCGTGAAGGAGAGGCGTTGTACCCTCTCTTTCGCTATTTTAATTTGCTCAACCTGCCGTGGCAGGCATTGGACGAAGACTGCTTTGACGAAGTAATAATCGGCGACAAGAGTTATGCATTTGCCGTTGGTCATGAGCGGTTTGCAGAAACATTAGCCGAGCAGTTTCCTCATCAGAGAGAAGCCTTGCACACATATACACGGTTTCTCAAGGACGTGGGCGAACATATCTATGAGGCGTTTTTGCCACGTGAAGCAACCATGTTTTATAGTCAGTCACTTTTTGCACGTTCCGCGTATGATTTTCTCAATGCGACAATAAGCGATCCATTGCTTCGTAAAGTGTTGAGCGGAACGTCTTTGAAGATGGAACTGAAATCAGACAGTTTGCCTTTGTATGTGTTCTCACAAATCAACAACTCATTTATACAGAGTGCATGGCGACTGCGTGGCGGCGGGCAGCAGATTGCCGACCATTTGGCAGCCGATATACGTAAGATGGGCGGAACTGTACGCACTCTTGCTTCGGTAGAAGCAATCATTGAACGTGACGGACGTGCCGTTGGTGTAAGATTGCAGGACGGGGGAATAATGGAGGCAGACGCTGTTATAGCCGATGTCCATCCACAGGAAGCAGTGAGAATGATGGCACAATGTCAGAGCGTCAGGAATATCTACAAGCGTAGAATAAACACACTTGAAGATACGGTGGGGATGTTCACTGCCAACATCGTTCTAAAGGACGGTGTGCAGATGTACGAGAACAGGAACATTTACGTTCACAGCGATGATGCAGACTTGTGGAGTATAGATACTTCACACACCCAAAGTGTGATGGTTAGTTTTTATCCCGATCAGCCGGTGGTGGACTTGTTGACACCGATGCGGTGGTCGGAAGTGGCACAGTGGGCAGACAAGAAAGCAGGTGGCAGAGGTGATGAATATGTGGCTTTTAAGAACGAGAGAGTGGAGCAATGCCTGCAAATGGTTGAAAAACGGTTGCCATATCTCAAGGATGCCATTGAGCGTGTTTATACTTCCACACCGCTCACATACAAGCGATATACGCGGACATCAGACGGTTCGGCATACGGTATCCGTAAGGACTGGCGTTCACCGCTGACGACCGTTCTGACACCCAAAACACCTATACCGAATGTGCTGCTGACCGGACAGAACCTGAACTTGCACGGACTGCTCGGCGTGTCAATGACTTCGGTTATGACGGCAGCAGAACTGATAGGAATGGAAAATATAGTAAAAGATATAAATATATGAAAACAGCATTAGTTACCGGCGGAAGCCGTGGAATAGGCAGGGCTGTATGTATTCGCCTTGCCCGTCAGGGATACTATATACTAATTAATTATCAGTCGAATGATACGGCGGCAGAAGAGACCTTGTCGCTTGTGCGTGAGGCAGGTGGTGACGGCGAATTGCTGCGATTTGACGTGAGCGACAGAGAATCAGCGGTTGCCGCTATCGTACAATGGCAAACTGACCATAAGGATGAATATGTGGAAGTATTGGTCAATAACGCAGGTATTCGCCGCGACAACCTGTTGGTTTGGATGGAATCCGAAGATTTTGATAAAGTTCTGAAAACAAATTTGTTCTCGTTCTATAACGTTACCCGTCCGTTGTTACAACCGATGATTCGCCATAAATATGGCCGTATTATCAATATGGCATCGTTGTCCGGTGTCAAAGGTCTGCCGGGACAGTGCAACTACTCGGCTGCCAAAGGCGGTCTGATAGCAGCCACGAAGGCACTTGCACAAGAAGTCGGACGTAAGAATATAACAGTCAATGCTGTGGCACCGGGGTTTGTCAAGACAGAGATGGTGGAAGGTTTGGACGAAGCTGAACTGAAGAAGATGATTCCTCTCAGTCGCTTTGCGGAAGCCGATGAGGTGGCGGCGGTAGTGGCTTTTCTCGCTTCGGAAGATGCCTCATATATTACGGGCGAATGTATAAATGTTAACGGCGGACTCTATACATAAGTTGAGAGTTTATGGTTGGGGGGAACGTTTTGAATTTAGATTTTAGAGATGAGTTGGTTATATAATTTTTTTGAGCGGCATAAGCCATTGTTGTGGGGGATGATTGCTGTTAGTATGACGGCGGTCTTGTGGTTGAGTACGCAGACAAAATTTGAAGAAAACATCTTCCAATTATTGCCTGAAACGGATGATGAGGCTTATCGTGTGACCTTTACCAATCTCAAACTCAAAGACAAGATTTTTGTTCAAGCCGTTGCGAAAGACAACTTAGGGACTGATTGCCCCTCATCTGACCGGTTGGCTGAAGCGTTGGATATCTTTATGGATAGTGTGACGCGAGCCACGTCTGAACGTCATACCATTCTTCATACACTGTCAGCTATAGACCCTATGTTGCTTATTGATGCAGCTGAATATGCAGCATCACATTATCCAGCGTATATAGACTTTAATGCGGCTATGTTAGACTCGCTGACTACTAAAGAGCATATACGCGAACAATTGGCTGTCTATCAAGACTTTTTGGACTCTGAAACGGGCGAGAATCTGTACGATGCAATAGCATACGACCCTTGTGGAATAGTGTATCATACTTTTAGCGGACTGTTGCCTGACGGAAATGAAGGTTCGGGTTTTAAGAACAACCATTTGTATGCAGCCGACGGGAAGGTTTGTTATGGCTTTATCACTCCTGCTTTTGGCACGGATAATTCGCGTGAGGCAAGCCGTCTGATAGACACTATGGACGAAGTGCGTGACTATGTGAGGTCACAATATGCAGGCGTGGATATACTTTATCATGGTACGGTTATTCTTTCCGGAGGCAACAGCAAACGTATGCATACGGATATCTTTGTGACTGTAGGTGTTGCGATGTTCATCATTCTTCTACTGTTGGCTTTTTCGCTTAAACGTCCGGCTTATATATTGATGATTGTATGCGCATTAGGCTTCGGTGTTGTGTTGGCGTTATCAGTGCTGTATTTAATGCAAGGCGGTATGTCGCTTATGAGTCTCGGGATAGGTGCTATAGTGCTTGGTGTGGCTTTCAGTTATGTATTGCACGTACTTGTTCATTTTATCTATACGGGCGATATACACTTGACACTGAGCGAACAAACCAAGCCTGTGCTTTTAGGTTCGCTCACTACCATTGGCGCATTTGCGGGTTTGCTCTTCACACAGTCACGTCTGCTTAACGACTTTGGTTTCTTCGCTTTGCTTGTTATTGTCGGAACGACACTGTTCAGTCTGATTGTGATGCCGCATTTTTTACCGACTCGCTATACTCCCAATAAGAAAATTTTCGGTATGCTTGAGCGAATCAATGCCTATCCTGTTGAACGCAGTAAGATTGTATGCGGATTGACGTTAGTATGGGTGGTGGTGTGTCTGATTTTTGCAGGTCGATACACTTTTGACAGCGACTTGAAGCATATTGGATACACGTCAGCCGATTGTGAACAAGCGCAGCGATCGTGGGCGGCGAATATCAACAATAACCACGAAAAACAATACTTTGCATCGGTCGCGGCTACCACGGAAGATGCTTTGGAGCAATTGCCTGATATAGAAAAAGCATTGGATAGTTTGTGCATAGAGGGTGTGGCATTGGACGGAAGAATGCATGTGTCATCATTATTGCCGTCTGTTAAGAAACAAGAAGAAAGATTAGATGTATGGAGCGCGTATTTTTCGGCTGACAAGCAGGCAGAGGTATGGAACAATGTTGTGGCAGCGTGTAAAGAAGCTGATATAGACGCTGATTTGTTCAGACCTTTCAGCGAAATGATGGCTCACCCGGCAGATGCTGAACTATTGACGGAGGCAGGCATCCTGCCACCTCAAATACAAGAGAACTTAACAGAAAAGACAGATGATTGTGTGCTTGTCTATTTTTCGGTGAAAGCGACCAAAGACAATATGCCGGCAATCAAGGAGTGTCTGGCTTCTCAAGAAGGTTGTATGGTTATGGATCCGTACTATTATACAACTGACCTTGTGGAACTTATTCATGATGATTTTAATCTCATTATGTGGATTAGTTCAGCGTTCGTACTGTTGCTTTTATTGCTGACATATAAGAATATATGGCTTACGTTGATTGCACTTAGTCCGATGGTGCTGTCGTGGTACACCGTTTTGGGTGCAATGGCTCTGACCGGGCAAAGTTTCAATCTTGCCAATATCATTGTGTCATCGTTTGTGTTCGGAATAGGAGTGGACTATTCAATTTTTATACTTGAAGGGTTGCTCAAAGGCAATATGGATAAAGAGACAATGGTATATAACAAGACAGCCATTACCATATCGGCTGTTATACTGATAATCTGTATGTTGATTCTTGGCTTTGCCCAACATCCTGCAATCAATAGCATAAGTTTTGCATCAGTGGCGGGTATGGTGACCACTATTATGCTTTCATATACATTGGAGCCTAATCTGTATAAATTATACGTAA
>JAIKXR010000089.1 GCA_024683975.1 Paludibacteraceae bacterium | reverse complement strand
CCTTGCCATCGGTTTGGTTGAGTCCGCAAATCCGATAGGTCATGAAACAGGCATCGTCATAAATGAAACTGTCCGCTATTATTCTGGGGGGAAGGTTCGGACCGGCCGGATTTTGCAGTTTATGCAAATTCTGTTTGGCAGTAACGCTTACCGGCACCCCCACATCAGTATGTCTTTGCCACTGCTTACGTACGAGATAAGCGACGATAAGCGCAAGAGCCAAGGATGCTATTACAATAAGCGCAATAACCAATTTCCGTGTGCGGCTATTGTCATCAGACACATGTGTCTCGTCATCTATACGCTCAATGCTGATAACAGGAATCTCCTCGGGTATGTTTTGATGCTCAGGTTGCATAATAAGTCAATTTTAAGTTGCTTGTTCAAGTTCTTCTTTCAGTAATTTCAGTGCTTCACGCGAAATGGTCAGTGGAGGGATTTTGGCTTTTAATTCAGGACCGGCAAACGACAACTGTTCTGTAGTGAGGTTAAGAACAAACACATATCTTCTATTTATAAGGTAACTCCTGCCCACCCGGAAGAAGGGATTGTCATGCAGTTGGGTTGCCGCTTTTTCCAGATATCCGAGCTGAAAAGTAAAGGTATGACTCGTACCGTCCGCCAGCACCACATCGGAATAATTGCCATCGGCTTTGATGTAAACAATCTCTTGTGGCAGCAGACGCACTAATGTCTGTGAAGTTGATATCTTGAAGTATTCCATACGGAAACGATTTGCTATATTACTCCTGCAAATCTTGTGCCATTTCAGTTGTTTGCTGATTCTGTAATACCATTTCTGTAATCTTGTGATAATTGAGAGGCTGGACGGTAGTAAGCAGGAAAGCCACCACAAAGACAATGTAAATAATGCTAAAGCGTTTTTGTTTGGAGAAGAGCATATACAGGCAGATGAAGAAATAGAAAGCATTGACAGTCAAGATATAGAGCCGGTTAGCAGTAATGCCGTAGTCGCTGAAACGTTTGCATACGCCAATGAGCATAAGTGTTACAAGCGGCAGGAAAGCAATAGGAATATACCGGGTATATAGTTTGTTGAGCCATCCGGAAGAGTTTTTTATGTAATCATAAAGGAACGTATAGGAAACGACATAGCACACCATAATGATGCTCACGAGTATAGAGAGCCGCACTTTTGGCAATTCCCACGTAATGAGGATACGGACGGCATAAATAAGCATGACAGCAATGAAAAAGATTACAAGCGGCATTATGATATATTTGTTCAAAACATATTCCAGTGTTTTGATTTTCGATTTTTCTTTGGGTATATCAGCATTTCTTGCCTCACGCTCAGGTAAAGAGAAAAGCATGAGCAGTGTGCCGATACCGAAAACGATAATGTCATACCATACAAAATACTCTTTGTCTGACACAGTGTTCTCGAATATCTCAGAAGATGTAATCACAGCCAAAACCCACACTCCATATATGGCAACTGCTATTGCACCAGCTATCAGGGTGTTGAGTACAAGTGCGCGGGCGAGTGGCAGAACATGGCTGTCGTCGCTGTCACCGAGATTTGGAACAATGAGCAGATAGGTGTTCAATGCCGCCATTAGGGCAACGAGCGCATACCCGTATCCTTCGTTATCCATCGGATCGTTTATTCCAAAGGATATATACATCATTGCGACAAGCAAAGCCCACCCACCGAGTGAAGCGAGATAGAACGGGCTGAAACGCCTTTTCAACGGGATTGCGCCATGGGGCAGACGTAATTCATTGGCCATAGAGACAATCAGCAGTCCGAATACTCCGATATTGATGGTGGCTTCGAAATATTCATTGGCTATTGCAATAAAAAACCACAGTACTGCAATCAATGTACTGATAGCGGTCAAGGGGTACTGACAGAAGACCGATTTCCAGTCGGCGGTCAAACGTTTTAAAGAAAAATTGGTAATCATAATTCTTTTATTTTTAATGGTTGAACAATAGTGGTTGATTGATTCCGGGTGCAAAAGTACGGTGATTATATCAATGTAACCGGTGCTATTGTATGAACCCTGCGTATTTTTGTACGAAGGCCGTTTTTGCCCGGAGGTCAGCATATAGTTCTTCGAAGTGGGCAAGAGATAATGTGCTTTTGTCGAGTAAATTTGTGTGTATTATTGCGGATGTCGTATTGAAGTTGTATTTTTGCGGGGTGTAAAGTGTTTTTGGCGGTGTGATAAACGGTAAGCATCCTCGCGTTACAGACTTTTAGCGCAATGACAAGGGAAAAAGAGATCATACGAATCACCCTTATGGGAAGTGCGGTCAATGTGGCATTGACCGCGTTGAAGTTCGTTGCGGGTGTCATGGGGTGTTCGGCAGCGATGATAGCGGATGCCGTTCATTCGTTGAGCGACCTGCTGACGGACTTCGTGGTTCTTCTTTTTGTTAAGATCAGCAGCCGTCCTGCGGATAATGACCACCCATACGGTCACGGTAAGTATGAGACGCTGGCCACCACCATTGTTGCTGTCGCTCTTTTAGCGGCTGGCGGCGTGCTGGCTGCGGAAGGCTTGCGGAAGATAACCGGGGCTGTCAGTGGCGAAGAACTGGTGATGCCAGGCCGGATTGCGTTGTGGGCGGCACTCATCAGTATAGCGGCAAAGGAGATCATCTACAGGCTTACTGTCCGTGTCAGCATCCGTGTCGATTCTTCTGCGCTTAATGCCAATGCCTGGCACCATCGTACAGACGCGTTGTCATCCGTGGCTACAGCTATCGGTATAGGCGGTGCTTTGTTGTTCGGCGGCAAATGGGCGGTTCTTGACCCGATAGCAGCTGTGCTGGTAAGTGTTTTTATCATCGTCACGGCGGGTAAACTTCTGCATGAAGCTGTACAAGATCTTATGGAGAAACGGCTGCCGGAAGAAGTGGAGAAACAGATTCGCGAAATCGTGTCGCAGGACAGCGAGATGAGTGAGATGCACAATCTGCGTACACGCCGTGTGGGGAGCGTATATTCCATCGAAATGCACCTGCGTATGCACGGCAACGTATCGCTCTACGAGGCACACAGACACAGTGTGTTGCTGGAGCAGAAACTGCGGGAACGTTTCGGTCCGGCAACGATAATAACAATTCATCTGGAACCACTAAAAGTCAAGGGCGTTTATATGCCCGATTAATTATTTTGTTTATGACAAGCAAACAGTTCTTTCAAGCAGTGACAAAGTTCGTTTTCGGCATATGTTTATAGACGATTATCGCGGATATTGCCTTTCCCTCAGTGCAGATGTGGAAGAAAAACTGCCGTTTGTGAAGTTCAAGAACGGCGAAGGAGTGCTGGTATTTTATATCTGCGGCCACATGTTCGCATTCTTCGATTGTAATGATTATCAGGTCATTTCGCTCAAATGCCAGCCTGAACGGATAGACGAGTTGAAGGCCCAATACGATTGTGTCGGTAATCCGTACAACGAGTCGCCCAAACACTGGATTGGTGTTGACCCGCACACAGCTCCGGACGAACTGCTTAAAGACCTCACCCGCAACTCATACGAGATAGTCAAAACCAAATATAGTAAAAAGGAATGAACTGATCGGTTATTTACTATTAGTGGTATGGTTAGCAGATGCGTATGACTTCCTGTCGGTATTGTGTGGAGGCTATGGGATATGTTAGTTAGTTTGATAACATGTCTAAACGGCGCAGGTATATACGTGTGTTTAATAGGTTATCCGTTTGTTATGTCACTTGATATTGTTTTGATATATATGGCTGTTATCAATGTTGTGACGTTCTTTTTGTACGGTATTGACAAATGGAAAGCCAAGCGTGCGAAGTGGCGTATACAGGAATCTGCTTTGCTTTGGTTGGCTGCGGCAGGAGGTAGCATAGGCGCGTTATTGGGAATGAAAGTCTGGCATCACAAAACCCAGCATAAAAAATTCAAATACGGTGTGCCGGCAATACTGGTTTTTCAATTGTCCGTCGCCGTAATATGGCTTTATATTTTTGCACAATAAAAAAATACTATACCCTATGAAAAAGACACTTGTTCTGTTGTTCTTGTCAGTCTCGTTATTTTTTAATGTCTCCGCTTTCGGCGAGACATACAGTAAGAACGAACTGGCTTTCGACTATCCGTCCGGATACAAAATAACTCCGGTGAAATCGCCCGTGATGCAGATGGTTTTATGCGAGTCAAGTGACGGCAATGTGTACATCGCATATACCCAGATGACCAACGCGTTGTTTGCCATGTTGGATGAGAAAGATATGGAGGAAACGGGTATTGAAGCGTTAAAAGAGGCAGGAACGCGTCTCAATGACAAAGAGAAATACCGGACCTTTCAAATGGAAGACCCCCGCAAGGTTGCGATGCTTCATATATCAGGAGTGCAGAGTGATATTTCCATAGAAACGACAGACGGGATGCAGTTACAAGGCTTGTTATTCTTCACAGTCAAAGGACAGCACACTTTACTCATAACCGTGATATATGAACAGTCCGTCAAGACGGATGACATCAATGCCATTGTCCGTTCCACCCGTCTTGGTCCGGAGGTTATGACTGTTGAGGCATCGGAAGACGACTCCGTCTTTTCGGTTGTGGAGCAAAAACCTCAGTTTCCGGGAGGTGAGAATGCTTTGTTCCGCTTTTTGGGAGAAAACATAATTTATCCGGCTATAGCTATGGCAAACAACATACAGGGTCGCGTTATATGTCAGTTCATCGTTGAAAAAGACGGTAGTATATCAAATATAGAGATTGTGCGCTCTGGAGGTGACAAGTCGTTAGACACAGAAGCATTGCGCGTACTCAAAACTATGCCGAAATGGGAACCGGGTGTACAAAACGGAAAGCGCGTACGGGTCAGATATACAATACCTGTCATTTTCAAGTTGCAAGATGAAAACCACCCGAAACAAGAACCGCAATCAAACTGAATTAACACTTAATCACAAATATAAGAACATATATGGCAACAATTTATGATTTTACAGCCTTATCTAACCGGGGCAAAGAAGTGAAGATGTCTGACTACAAGGGTCAGGTGATTCTGATTGTCAATACCGCTTCCAAATGCGGGTTCACACCACAGTACGACGGCCTGGAGGCATTGTATAGGAAATACAAAGACCAAGGCTTTGTTATCCTCGGCTTCCCCTGCGACCAGTTCGCCAACCAGGAACCGGGCAGCAATGAGCAGATTGAAGAATTCTGCCGCATCAATCATGGAGTGACTTTCCCGCTGATGGCGAAGAGTGATGTCAATGGCGCGAATGCCAATCCCGTCTTTGAGTATCTCAAAACACAGGCTCCTACGGAAGAGTACAATGGGCTTAAAGCCAAAGCCACACATGCCTTGCTCAAACGTATCAGCAAGAGTGTGGAGAAAGAGAGTGATATCCTGTGGAACTTCACCAAGTTCCTCGTTTCGCGTGACGGCAAGGTCATCCGGCGTTTTGCACCAGTTGCCGAGCCGAAAGATTTCGAGCATAGTATCGTGGCGGAATTGGCAAAATAATTAATGCCCCACCGGCATTTCCCACGATTTGATTGGGTATGTCGTGTGGATGTGGACATGGCAGGCGATATTTGTGTGGATGATCTTTGTCGCCGTTATGTTCTTCCAAATGTTGAGTTAAGAGAAACGTATACATTGTGATTTCCGGGAAGAATACGAAACCTATTGCCGTCATACTGGCTGGTTCTTTCTTTATGTAAAAGATGAATTTCCAACTCTTTGTGCCGTATATGTAAGCAAGTTATAATCAGGTTAAAAGCTATATGAAAATCATTCTGACAGGTGCCACAGGCTATGTGGGTGAAGGTGTGATGCTCGAACTGCTGCGCACGCCTCAAGTGGAGAAAGTGCTTTCGGTCGGGCGTCGCTCGGTACACATTGGGCAATATCCATTGACGGACACCGGAAAAGCCAAACTCGAAGAGTATATTGTTTCCGACTTTATGGATCTCAAGGCAGTAGACCCGCATTTCGAAGGTTATGATGCTGTGTATTTCATAGCCGGTATCACATCCATCTGCACACCCGAAGATGTATATCGCCGTATCTCGTACGACATACCGACGCATTTCGCGGACATTATGCCGAATAAAGAGAAGATGACTTATATCTACCTAAGCGGTATGGGTACAGACCCCAACGGCAAACAATGGTGGATGCCGATTAAAGGTGCGACGGAAGAGTATATCCGCACGCTCGGTTTCAAGCACGCATTTGCCTACCGTCCTGCCTTTATGCGTTGGGCAAAAGGACAGCGAGGCACTAAAATGCAGTGGATGCAATACGCGTATATCTGTTTCTATCCGCTAATGCGCCTTTGCGGCTTGGCAAACAACATGACCGAAGTGGCGCATTCCATGCTCACTTGCACCCGTGACGGCTACAAACAGTTTGCCATCAATCCGCGGGATATCATGAAACTGGCAAATCAACTATAAACATCTTATAATTAGAAATATTACAGTACGATAAAAATATTATGATGTATAGCCCAATAACCGAATATGTAGAGATTGACCGCGAGCATCGGAGCGTGCGCAAAGACGGGCAGGAGATACATCTGACAGGACTGGAATACGGACTGCTGGAGTATCTTTCCTCCCGCGCCGGCCGTATCTGTCCGCGAGGGGAGATATTGGAGTACGTATGGGGTGCGCGTTTTCAGTACGACACCGGCACCATTGACGTGCATCTCAACGCCTTGCGCCGCAAGTTGGGCTGGAGCAACAAAGAGCCGGTAGAGACTGTCCGCGGAATAGGTTTCGTATTACGTGTCGGGCAAAAGGTGACGCATTACACGGTTGATTTGCTGGCGTTGCTGACAGAATGGCTGTGCAGCCGTGAGACGGAGATAAATGCCAAAGGGCTTGTGGCGCAAATGCATTTGACCCCCTTCGTGAACGAGATAACCATTGAGCCTAAAGCCTTGCAGCAGATGCTGGACAGCGTCCTCTCCGCTTTGCTCCCTTCCGCCCAACCGGGTGTCTTGCGCCTTGCGTCCAAACTGACCATGCAGCATTTTATCCTCTCTCTCGACCTGAACGGAACAATCAACGAACTTCGCATCCCTATTTATGGTGATTTGTAAGCATCTTAAGAAAATCTTAAGGAAAGTTTAAGAACGATGCAGTACTTTTGCCGGCGTTTTTATTATGCGGGCGAAGGTATTTTTCATATTATCACTGTTTTATACGTCTCTTTATGGAACAGGGGCAGTATCCGACACTATCGTGTTGCCGGATGTGGAGGTGTCAGTTTCACGGTTGACGACACCTGTGACAAAACAGCAGTTGCAAGTGAGCGTACTGGACGGCAGACTGGTGGAACAGGCGCATGTCGGTACGCCCAAAGAGGTCAGCGGTCTGGCGCCTAACGTCTATATGCCGGATTACGGGTCGGCGATGACGAGCAGCATCTATATCCGGGGCATGGGAAGCCGCATCAACGAGCCGGTGATGGCAATGTTGGTGGACGGAGTGCCGCTTCTGGATAAGAACATGTACGACTATATGCTTCAGGATGTGAAGCGGATTGAACTGTTGCGCGGTTCGCAAGGCAGCCTCTACGGACGCAACTCGCCTGCCGGAGTGATGGAGATACGCACGATGCAGCCACTGGATTTCACCACGCGCAATGTACGCGGGCAGCTGACATATGGGACAGCCAACACCATACGGGCGCAAGCATCATATTATGAGCCTGTCAGTGCCAGTTTTGGTATCGGAATTGCCGGCCGCTATGCGCGGACAGACGGATTCCATACGAACTCTTTTGACAACACGAAAGTCGATTACGGCCAGCAGGCAGGTGGACGTATCGTGCTGGACGGAAAGCCTTCGGACGAATGGCGCATGACAGGGAATGTCTTTGCCGATTGGGTGCGGCAGGGGGCTTTCCCTTATGCTGATGCGGCGACAGGGATTATTGCCTACAACGCGCCGGGCGGTTATGAGCGTTTGGCACTTCTTCCCTCTCTGCGTGCGGACTACCGCCATGACGGATATACGTTGCAACTGGCGGCAAGTTACCAGTTTATGCGCGATGACATGCGTATGGATAATGATTACACTACATCAGACATCTTCACGCTGCAGCAGGCGCAGCGGCAGCATAATGCCACACTGGACGCTGTGCTTAGCGCGCCCAAGCCTTGCGCGTGGTACGAATGGACATTGGGCGTGAGCGGTTTTGCCAAAGCCAATACCATGCAGGCACCGGTGGTGTTTATGCGCGAAGGCATTGACGAACTGATTTTGAGCAACGCCAATCGCGGTATCCAAACTGTTTTTCCGGATGATTCGATTTGCATCAGCAACACAACGCTTCCTGTCCCCAGTTCGTTTGATCTGTTCAACGGCGGCGCGGCGGTGTATCATCAGAGCAATTTTCAGCTCGGCAGATGGCATCTCAACGCTGGGGTGCGTATTGATTATGAGTACACGCGCATGGCGTACTTGAGTACGGCGGATGTCAATTACCGCTTTACGATGCTGATGAAGGACTACAAGGATGTTCACACCGTAATAAAAGGCACGCAGGCGGATCGTTTCATCCAAGTGCTGCCCAAACTGGCTGTTTCTTACGAGAGGACATGGGTAACGGTATATGGATATGCCGCCAAAGGTTACAAGGCAGGCGGATATAATCCACAGATATTCAGCACTATCACACAAAACCAAGTAATGACCGATATGGCGGCTGATATGGGGTTGCACCTCAATATAGCCGACCCGCGTTTCTCGGATGTGGCGATAACAAAATATAAACCGGAAACCGACTGGACTTTCGAGGCAGGCGCGCACTTCACGCCTGCGGAAGGACTGAAAATAGATATGGATGCCTTTCACATTCAGTGTTTTGACCAGCAGGTCACGGTCTTCCCGAATGGCAGGACGACAGGCCGCATGATGGCTAATGCGGCACATTCGCGAATCTGGGGAGCCGAAGCCGCTTTGCAGTACCGTTGGAACAAATGTGCATGGCAAGGCATTCTCCATGCCTCGTATGGCTTTACCGACGCGCGTTTTGTGGCGTTCAACGACGGTATGGGCGATTACAGCGGTCATGTCATCCCTTATGCGCCGCGACATACCGCCCGCGTCCTGTTCATCGTGGACTACAGGGTGGGACGCAAATGGCTGGAGAGCGTCGGCTTGACCGTCAAAGGGGACGGAATAGGACGTATCTATTGGAATGAGCGGAATGACTGCTGGCAGCCGTTTTATGGTTTGTTGGGAGTCACGCTGAATTTTGAATGGCAGTACGTGCAATTACAGATCTGGGGACGAAACCTCACAGGCACGCATTACGACGTGTTCTATTTCCGCTCAATGGATCGCGATTTCCTGCAACGCGGCAAACCGCTGGAATCAGGCGCGACTGTATTGTTTGATATCTGACACTTAATATACAAACCTTTAAATTTTATGATTATGAAACGATTATGCTTGATGTTGGCAGCCGCTTTGACTTTGGCGGCTTGCAACCGGAACACACCGGAAACACCGGAAGAACAGAGTAAAACGGCTTTTGCCAAAGCCATGTATTTCGAGGCATTGGGAACCAGCACTGTGCCGAATGTGGAGGGCGAGAACAAAGACCTGCCTTTCAGCATGGACAGCGTGCGTGTGGAGGCGGTTGTTGTCACCGACACCACCCTCAACATCAACCTCTATGGTATCAATTTCTCCTCCCGAATGCCGGTCACTATCGATATGGTCATCCCGGGTGCCAAATATACCCGCACGGCGGATAAAATCACCCTTTACGGGGAAGGCATCATCCCCACGATGGGCGGCAATCCTTTTGACCGTTATGTGGTCAATGCGCTTTCCGGAGCAATCACAGCCGACTCGCTGGTCTTTACCAACAGTTACGGTCAGTACGCAGGCTGTACGTATGCAGGCAAGATTACCGGGATTAAAGTGAAACAATAATTTCTCAGTTTTTCAAACGGCGGGGGCGTGTCCGCAGGACTGGTTCCCGATGACACCCGTTCGCAGGATTTAGTAATGACCATCAGCACTGTCGTCTGTTGTCGTTTTCTTTGGAAAAAATGTACTATTGTTAAGAAAATAGTTATATCGCTTGCGACATTAAAACAAATGCCGCATTTTTGCATCGTGAACGATATAAACAGCGGAGATTAGAAAGATTATGGATAACGGGCAACTGAAATTAGAGAACCAGTTTTGTTTTCGTCTGTACTCTGCAGCGAGGCTGATGATGGGTGCGTATCACCCGTATCTGGATCCGCTGGGTATCACCTATCCGCAATACTTAGTGTTGCTGGTGCTCTGGGAGCAGGATAAGCAACCAGTGTGCGACATCGGCAAGCGGTTGATGCTGGACACGAACACGATGACACCGCTCCTGCAGCGCATGGAGAAAGCCGGACTCATCACGCGTACACGCGGTAAAAAGGACACTCGCCAGCGTATAGTCTCGCTCACCAAACAGGGTAGAGCCTTGTACGAGCAAGCACAACACATCCCGGAGAACATGCGCAAAGCGGTGATGATTCCGGAAAGTAAAATGGAGGAATTTCTGCAAATGATTCCGCTGCTCGACCAACTGATTGAAGCACTGAAAAAACTAAACTCCTAAACAACATCTAAACAAATAAACATCTAAACAAAAAAAACTATGACAAAAGAAGAAGCATTAAAAGGATTCGCCTATCTTGGCGCAGTATGGTTCGGCAACAGCAAGCAACACTTTGCGTTCTCGGCGTATGACCGTCTGAACGGATGGAACAAGTTGGCGGACAAGTGGAAAGAGGAAGCCGAAGAAGAGTGGGATGAGGCGGAAGAGGTTCTCAACCGTCTGGTTGAACTTGGCTGCAAACCCGCTGACCTGCAAGAGGCGATGAAGACCATCGAGTTTCCGTTCTACGACGACCCCAAGCAGCAGATAGAGTCGGATTACGAGCCGACAGCTGTTAAACAACTGAGCGAACTCGCACAGGCTTTTGCGGACGATTATCCCACGCAGAAACTCATTCTCAAATGGATTGACGGCGAGAAAGACCACATGGCTTGGGAGGCGCAGTATCTCCATCTCATCGACCGCCTCGGCTATGACAACTTCCTCATGGCTATGATGTAAAAACTGACAACTGGTAACTATTATGAAAGAGCAAGTTTTACAGGCCATGCGTGATTTCGGCCAGCCCGTCAACGCAGGCAAGATCGCGGAGATCACAGGTATCGACCGCAAGGAAGTGGACAAAGCGTTTGCAGAACTCAAGAAGGAGGGTGCTATCATCTCTCCCGTCCGCTGCAAATGGGCTCCCGCCAACTGACAACAGACACGGGGAAGGGTCTCGGCTCTTCCCCTTTTTGTTTAACCATAAAAATTAACTACTATGGATAAATACATCTGCCCTTGTAAGTACAAGTATGACCCGGAGAAGGGAGACCCAAAGCAGAACATCCCTGCCGGAACCCCGTTTGAGCAGTTGCCGGACGATTGGCGTTGCCCGCGTTGCAAACGCAAGAAAGAGAAATTTGTAAAAATGGAGGAATAGTATGGAAATCAAAGCAGTAAAATTCCGTAAAGACGGATATTATACCCAACCTTTCGTTTTCGGAGGGGAAGAGGGACAGGACAAGTTCGACAAGAACATACGCTATCGTGGCAGCCTTCAGAACTATCTGATTGACACGGGTAGCGAGGTGATTCTGGTGGATACCGGCATTCCTGCCGGCACTCCCGAGGAGACACCCAATCCGAATGCCTTGGCTTATTTAGGCAAAGACATCTGCAGTTATATGGATGCCTTCAAGGCACTTGGCTACAAGCCGGAGCAAGTGACCAAGATCCTCCTCACCCACCGTCATGCCGATCACAGCGGTGAACTGAAGAGCTTCCCCAACGCGAAGGTCTATGTGAACGCGGACGAAATGGATGCCGCCGAGTTGCAGGGACTCACAAACCTCGTTCCCATCCGTTTTACTGACGGTGCGTACTACAATTTCCCCGAGAGCCAGAAGATAGCCGACGGCATCTGGTTCATCAAGGCGAAAGGTCACACGAAGGGCAACAGTATCGTCGTGGTGGAGCTGGACGGCCTGTTCTACATGCTTCACGGCGATATCACTTATGCGGATGAGGCACTCTATGAGGACAAGCTGTCGGTGGTTTTCGATGATCTGGCTGCTGCTCGTGAGACGCAAAATCGCATCCGCGAGTTCGTCCGTAATCATCCCACCGTCTATTGCGGCACCCACACACCGCAGGGTTATGAGAATCTGGAGGCGAAGCGCATTATGGATCTCGACCATCCTG
Organism: Paludibacteraceae bacterium; assembly: GCA_024683975.1. Lineage (GTDB taxonomy): Bacteria > Bacteroidota > Bacteroidia > Bacteroidales > Paludibacteraceae > Colicola. The sequence goes on along the minus strand of JAIKXR010000089.1, from coordinate 2,506 downwards.
TGCCGACCATCTTGGCAGAGGTCGATTTCTCCGAGCAGCAGACCTCCGGCAAGTATGTCTGCTCCATCTGCGGCTACGTCTATGACCCTGCCGAGCACGACGGCGTTGCCTTTGAAGACCTGCCGGACGATTGGCGTTGCCCGCGTTGCAAGCAGCCCAAGTCCCGCTTCAATCCGGCATAAGCGATGACCACGCTTCCTGTCGGATAAATCTTCTCTCTGTTTGGCTCAGGCCAATTGACAAATTCACGGGGAGGGCTTGGCTCTCCCCGTATCGCTAAAATTAGGAATAGTATGACATTACGTGTAACACCTGAATATATCGCGAGTCTCAAGCCGGATGAGATTTTCGTTTTCGGCAGCAACCTCGCCGGAATGCATGGCGGAGGTGCGGCGCGCATAGCGCATAAACTGTTTGGAGCCGAGATGGGCGTAGGAGTCGGTCGCACCGGCCAATGCTATGCCATCCCGACCATGCAGGGAGGTGTCGAAACCATCCGCCCGTATGTGGATGAGTTCATCCGGTACGCCGGGCAGCACCCAGAACTGCTTTTCCGTGTCACCCGTATCGGTTGCGGCATTGCAGGCTTCACCAACGAAGAGATCGCTCCCTTGTTCAAGGACGCATGCGGGATGGAGAACGTCTCTCTGCCAAACGGCTGGAGAGAGATAAACGCACGTGCGTGACATTTGGGTTATGAGTTCCGCACTAAAATCGAAGATAATTTGCATTTGTCATTTTTTTAGTACTTTTGCAGGCGCATTCCAGTGGCGGGAATAAAACAGATGCGCGTATGAAACAAGTATGACAAAACATACTATTACATAAATGAGAATATGAATATCCACAAAGAAAAGATATCTGTTGTTTCGCCTGTCTATCGAGGCGAAAAGATGGTAGCAGAATTAGTGCGAAGAAACATTGAGGCACTTACCACCATTACCGATGATTATGAGATCATTCTTGTCAATGATGCCTCGCCGGACAATTCTTGGCAAGCAATAGAAGCCGAGTGCAAGAAGACTCCGAAAGTGAAGGGATTGAACCTAAGTCGGAATTTTGGACAACACTATGCCATTACTGCCGGTTTGAGTTATGCTTCTGGTGATTGGATAGTTGTTATGGATTGCGATCTGCAAGACAGACCGGAAGAGATTCCAAATCTTTACAAGAAAGCAGAAGAAGGCTGGGATATTGTATATGCACGTCGAGTTCATAAACAATTTGGTTTTTGGAAGAAGATGTCTTCTAAAATGCACCATTGGATCGTGAATTGGTTGAGTGGCGCAAAAACGGATAGTTCGATTGCAAATTTTGGTATATACAAGAAATGTGTAATAGCAGAGTTTAATCGGATGCCGGAAAGGGCCAGAGCACTTCACTATCTAATTGAGTATCTTGGTTTCAAGCATACAGCAATCGATGTGGAGCATGCAGAAAGCGAACGTGGTGGTAGCAGTTATTCCTTGCGGAAATTGCTTAAACTCAGTTCGGATATTATTATCTCCAATAGCAATAAACCATTGAGAATGGCAGTAGGACTCGGGTTTGTGTTGTCCATCGCATCATTTGTTTTGGCATTGTATAACTTGATTGCACGATGGATTGGCATTATTCAAGTTGAAGGATATACGACAACGGTATTTAGTATCTGGTTTGTTGGAGGATTACTATTGATGATGATGGGAGTACTTGGGTTGTATATTGGCAAGATCTTTGACCAAGTGAAGGGAAGGCAATTGTATGTGGTAATGGATAAGATGAATTTTGAATGATGCAAAAATGCTATATAGTAGATTTTGATGGGACTCTTATCCATGAGGATTTGGAAAGGGAGTTTATGAAATGGCTTCTGCGTCAGAAAGAAATTCGATATAGAATGTTTTTCGTGTCTCTTTTTACGCTGCCGATTAATTTGTTGAGGAATATATTGGGATACCCTTCCATCTTCAAGTCTTGGACTCATGTGCTACGAGGAAATATAGATGAATACATAAATGCCTTTATTCAAAATGAAGCAGTCAAGACAATCCATCTGCGCGAAGATGTGTGGCAGATGTTGAATGGAGGGGATAAGGTTGTTTTACTGTCCGGATGTTATAAAGATTTATTAGTAGCATACTTAGAGTACATCAAGAGGAAAAGCGTATTTACGGAGATAATAGGTTGTGAAATGGAAGCGAACCAAATTCGCGTCAAGATTCATCCTTATGGCAGGAGCAAGTGCCAATTTGTCAATCAGGGCAAATACAATATAGGGGTAGCCAATGAAAGAGTAGATCATTTTTATATGGATATGTGTAACGAACAAATTTATGTTTAATTATGTTTGGACCAAATACATACTTTAAAGACAATGTGAATATATGTTTCTCGCATCGCGATCAAGTGTTTTTTGACTTGTTTCAGCGAGTGAACGATTTATTCGTGGAAAAATTTGGGTTGCAAGACTATGATGTTTTGTTTATACCGGGTAGCGGAACCATCGGTATAGAATCTGCTTTCT
>JAIKXR010000083.1 GCA_024683975.1 Paludibacteraceae bacterium | reverse complement strand
GTGCCGCTCGAAAACTCGTTATAAACCTCTTGGTCGGTAACTACAGCGTAACTCAATCCGTCATAATCATAGTGCGCTTGTGCTAATCTGGCAGCCTCCCGACGCAGGAATGCCGGAGTGATGATAACGTAGTCTATATCGCGCAGCGTGTGTAAGTTCTGGTTCTGCACTTTCTCTACATAGGCCGGTGTCAGATAACCGGCATTGACGCGGACTGCGACATATTGTCGCATCCGGCTGTTGTCACTCACGAAGTACAATGTGTCGTGACTGAGCGTTGCCGGCATACACACTATGCTGTCAAGCGCGGTTATGTCCCATACCTGTGTCGTTGCGTCGGCACCGCTCAAGCAGTAACGCGACAGCGTCTCTTCACCAATGTGTGCAGTCTGGCGGAAAAACAGCACATTGTCAGTCATCGTCAATTCACACTCGGCATTCAACTCTATGTAATTCAGATAACCATAGTCAGAAGCGTTCTCGCCGTGAAAGCCAAGCGTCAGGCGTGGCATAAACTGCGGCGGGACATCCCGAAGCCGCTTATTGCCCGTCAATGCAAATGTGTAGTGGTCGCTACTCTCAATAGAACCAAAATGTATGTCTGTTTGTATATTGCCGCTTGATATGGTCATATCTGCCGGTGCGGCACCTGTTGAAGCTGCCGACACCTGAAAACTCATCTCTTTGTCTGTCACGGGAGCGGGCAGATCAAAAGTGAAAGAGAGTGATTGACCTGAAGGTATCTCTTCACCGTAAAATTCACGACCTCCTCCTGTCATTCCTTTCTTGCGGTCAATAAGATTAAGCAAGTCCTTTTCATGCAGGACATACTCATTATAAGTGGTTATATCGTTTGCCGTTTTTCCAGTCAGTGTTTCTGCTGTCGGCATCAGGTTCTGCAAACCGTCTGCGTCTGAAAGGAAATAGTACCCGTAATCCGAACAGTGATTGCGGGTATGAACAAAGTACCCGCTGCCAAGTGACCAACTGACAGGTCCTTGTCCGTAGAACAGTATATAGTCGCCTCGTCCGAACTTGTTGTCCGCACCCTTGTTCATATAGATAGCCACAGAACAAAGGTCATCTATCCTCTTCTGTGTAAAGTCTTGTGGCAGCAGACCGCCGCCATAACCGAGTACGCTCACCCGTTCAGGATTGATGCCCCATTCGGCTATCTGCTCATAACTTAATTTATATATACCTGACTCACCGATTCTTATGCGCACCACATTACCGTCCGCCAGCTTCGACCGTTCTGCATAGAAAACAGCCGGACGGGCGCCCGCCGTCAGCGAAACGAAAAGTAATATGTACGTCAGAAGGCGTTTCATTGGTTATGTGGTTGTTTTGTTATAAGCAAGTTACTTGTTATTTTATCTTACAATAGAGTATGTTCTGCCCCTCGTACCCGTAGTCAGTTATGTTCTCGCGTTGTACGGGTTCAGCTTCTCGTGGCGCGTCTATGTATATTATATCTCCTATCCGTATGGTCATTATCCGGCTTATCCGGGCTATTGTCTGCTCTATGGTGCATACCTGCTCTGTCTCGTTGAGCATTGTGTCCGGCAAAGTCCTGTATAAGGCAGGTTGCAGCCATTCGCCAACACACAGCGCGCCGTCAAAAGCCAGTCCTTCGGCCGTTTTGCCTTCACGCAACAGGTCAGCAGCCTGAAAATCTATCCCCATAGCCATCGCATCGTAGTAACGAACAGCAAAGCGAGGTTCAATCGACCGCCCTAATCGGTTGATACGTAGCACTGTACAGCGGTTGCCGCGTATGTCCTCACTCCAGTCGGGTATAAAAAACGGCTTGCCTTGGTTGAGCAACGACGAGTCGCTCTTCACCGCCATCCTATACTGCCCGTCGTAATATGTCAAACCAACTATCTTCAAAATTCAATATGATTTCCAACATTAACTCATCAACACGCAGTCACTAACATTCGCTTTATTTGGCTCGTATGAAGATTTGCACTGGTGTGCCGTTGAAGTCCCACCATCCGCGCAGTTTATTCTCCAAAAACCTGCGATACGGTTCTTTGACATATTGAGGCAGATTGGCGAAAAAGACGAATGTGGGTATCTGTGTGTTAGGCAGTTGTGTGCAATATTTGATTTTTATGTACTTGCCTTTGGTTGCCGGTGGGGGGTAGTTCTCTATCAGTGGCAGGAAACGCTCATTGAGTTGGGCGGTAGGCACTTTGCGTTGCTTGTTCTCATATACGTGCAGTGCCGTTTCCATTACCTTATAGATACGTTGTTTGGTGGTGGCTGAAGTGAAAATAACAGGGAAATCGGTAAACGGTGCCATCCGCGAACGGATAGCCTGCTCGTAGGCTTTGATGTCCTTGTTAGTCTTGTCTTCAATCAGGTCCCATTTGTTGACGCAAACCACCATTCCTTTTTTGTTCCTCTGTATGAGCGAGTAGATGTTGAGATCCTGAGCTTCTATGCCTCGCGTGGCATCAATCATCAGTATGCATACGTCCGAGTTTTCAATGGCTCTTATAGAACGTACAACAGAGTAGTACTCAAGGTCTTCGTTCACTTTGGCTTTCTTTCTTATGCCTGCCGTATCCACAAGGTAAAACTCCTTGCCGAACTTGTGGTAGCGTGTATAGATGCTGTCGCGTGTCGTTCCGGGACGGTCGGTCACTATTACCCGCTCCTCACCGATGAAAGCGTTCAGGATGCTGCTTTTTCCAGCGTTGGGTCTGCCTACGATGGCGAAACGCGGCAGGTCGTCAGGTTCGTCGTCGTTCTCGTCCTTGCGGAAGCGCGAGCATATCTCGTCCAGCAGGTCGCCTGTCCCAAGTCCGTTCTCAGCACTGACGATGAACGGTTCGCCCAGTCCCAGTTTGTAGAACTCAGGCGCACCGTACTGCTGGTCGAATGCATCCACCTTATTGACAGCCAATACGCAAGGCTTATTCGATTGACGCAACAGATGAGCCACTTCCATATCGAAACGTGTCACCCCCTCGTTAACATCCACCAACAGCAACACCACATCCGCCTCATCTATTGCAAGGTGTACCTGACGGTTAATCTCGTCCTCAAAGATATCGTCCGAGTCAAGCACCCAACCGCCTGTGTCAATAACCGAAAACTCTTTCCCGCACCATTCGCAGTGACCGTACTGGCGGTCACGTGTCGTTCCTGCCTCGTCAGTCACTATCGCACGGCGAGTCTTGGTAAGGCGGTTGAAGAGTGTCGATTTTCCTACGTTAGGTCTGCCGACTATCGCTAATCTGTTCATCGTTTACTCTAATTTTTTTGCCACTTCCACTTGCTCGAAACTCTCCAGCAAGTCACCTTCCACAAGGTCGTTATAGGAGCGGATGCTCACGCCGCATTCCTGATTGACACCCATCTCTTTCACATCGTCCTTGCCGTGCTTGAGAGATGCCAGGTCGCCCGTGAAGATTACTATGCCGTCACGTATGACGCGAATCTTGTTCTGACGTTTGATTTTGCCTTCACGCACCACGCAGCCGGCTATCGTGCCGACCTTCGATATATGGAACGTCTGCAGCACTTCAAGTGTGGCAGTCACGTTCTCTTTTATCTCAGGCGACAACATTCCTTCCATTGCAGACTTAACCTCTTCTATCGCATCATAGATGACGTTATAGACGCGTACGTCAACTTCGGCTGTCTCTGCCATCTTACGCGCTGTGGCTGTGGCACGGACGTTGAAACCGATAATGATGGCATCTGATGCCTCTGCAAGCAGTATATCCGAGTCGGAGATGGCACCCACTCCCTTGTGAATGACGTTCACTTGTATGTTCTCCGTTGAGAGTTTGATGAGTGAGTCGCTCAATGCCTCTACCGAACCGTCCACATCCGCTTTCACTATCAGGTTCAGTTCCTTGAAGTCGCCTATCGCGAGACGGCGACCGATCTCTTCCAGACCGATGTGTTTCTTCGTGCGGATGGACATCTCGCGTTGCAACTGTTCGCGTCTGGAGGCTATCTGGCGGGCTTCCTGTTCGGAAGCCATCACATTGAATTCATCGCCTGCAGTAGGTGCGCCGTTCAGTCCCAAGACAACCGCCGGCTCACCGGGAAGGGCTTTCTCTATGTTCTGACCGCGCTCGTTGAACATCGCTTTTACCTTGCCGTGGTAAGAGCCTGCCAAAACGATATCTCCTATGTGTAGCGTCCCGTCACTCACCAATACGGTCGATACGAAACCGCGACCCTTGTCCAGCGACGACTCAATGATACTGCCCTTGGCCCTGCGTTTGGGATTGGCTTTCAGATCAAGCAACTCCGCCTCAAGCAGCACTTTCTCGAGCAGTTCGAACACGCCCGTACCTTTCTTTGCGCTTATGTCCTGGCTCTGGTACTTGCCGCCCCAGTCTTCCACCAGCAGGTTCATATTGGCAAGTTCCTCTTTGATCTTTTCAGGATTAGCCCCCGGCTTGTCGCACTTGTTGATGGCAAAAATCATAGGTACGCCCGCTGCCTGTGCGTGAGATATGGCTTCCCGAGTCTGTGGCATCACGCCGTCGTCCGCCGCCACGATGATGATGGCTATATCCGTCACTTTTGCACCGCGTGCGCGCATAGCTGTGAACGCCTCGTGACCCGGGGTGTCAAGGAAAGTCAGATGCTTGCCGTTCTTCAGTTTGACATTGTACGCGCCGATGTGCTGGGTTATGCCGCCCGCCTCGCCGGCAATCACGTTCGTGTTGCGTATATGGTCAAGCAGCGATGTCTTACCGTGATCCACGTGGCCCATCACCGTTATGATCGGGCAGCGTTCCTCCATATCCTCCTCGCTGTACTCCTCATCATCGGAGTGTATGTCTTCCACCACTTTGGCATCCACATACTCGGTCGTGTAACCGAACTCCTCTGCCACTATGTTGATTGTTTCGGCATCAAGCCTTTGGTTGATACTTACCATCATTCCAAGCGTCATACAGGTGCCTATAACTTTTGTCACCGGCACGTTCATCATTACCGCCAAGTCGTTGGCTGTGACGAACTCGGTCAGTTTCAGCACTTTCGACTGTGCTTGTTCCTCTGCTCTTTCTTCAGCCATCTTCTCGCGCTCAAGCTGGCGGCGGTCACGCTTATGCTTACTGGTCAGAGTTTTGCCTTTCTGACTTTGCAGACGATTGAGAGTTTCTTTAATCTGACGTTGTACCTCCTCATCGTCTATCTCTACCTTGATCGGACGCTTGTTGTTTTTGTTCTTGTTGCTTTTCTGGTTGCGGATATCGTTCACGTCCACTTTGTTTTGCTGTATGCGTTCGCGTTTGCGTTTGCCACCTCCGTTGCCGCCGTTCTGTGCGTGCATTCGCTCCTCACGCTCCTTGCGCTTCTCGTCCTTTGTTTTCTTGGCGGGACGGGTGGCCTGGTTAAGACTGTCAAGGTCTATTTTCCCCACCACCTTCGGCTGCACGGGAGCCGGTTGAGGATGAAGAGTGAAGATTTTCGGTTCTTCCTCTTTTTCCTTCTTGCTGTTCTGTTGGTCGTGTTTATCGGCGTTCTTCTTGTTTTTGTCTGCTTGGGCCTTTTCTTCTTCGGCTTTCTTGCGTGCCTCTTCTTTGGCTTTGGCTTCTTCTTCGGCTTGACGGCGTGCCTTTTCTTCTTCGGCAGTTTTCCTGCGTGCTTCTTCCTCGGCTTGACGGCGTGCCTTCTCTTCTGCGTCACGGCGTGCCGCCTCTTCTGCCTCCTGGCGGGCCTTCTCTACTGCCTTCTTCTCTTCCTCGGCTTTCTGACGGGCATCCTCCGCTTCTTTGCGGGCGCGTTCATCTGCTTTCCGGTCATCCTCTATGGACACACTCCTGCCCAGCTCACGCTCCTGACGTGCCTGAGCCTGGCGATCAGCCTCAAGCTTAATCGCCATGTCTTTGTTAAACTCCTGGACTAGAAGCATATACAAATCATCGTCTATCCTTGTGTTTGGATTAGGATCATCGGTTATGCTCTTCCCCTTTTTCTTAAAAAATTCAATAGCGGTTGCCACGCCTATGTTGAGTTCCTTGCAAGCCTTAATGAGTTTCTGTGCCATAGTGTCTGTGTTGTTACTTCGTTATTACTTCTGTTTGCCTTTTTGCCGTCTGTTGTTTGCCTGACTCGTTCTCCCTGAACGGTTAGACACCTGCTGTGAGGTTACTCCTCAAACTCTTCTGCCAATATGCGATAGAGGTCGTCTATCGTCTCGTCCTCCAAATCAACGCGTTGCTTGAGTTCTTCTTTGGGCAGTGCCAGCACCGCTTTGGCGGTGTCTAAACCTATGCCTTTCAGCAGGTCTATTACCCATTGGTCTATCTCATCGTTGAACTCGTCCAGATATATGTCTTCGGCATCCGATTCGTCCATCTCTCTATATACGTCTATCTGATAACCTGTCAGCATACTGGCAAGTTTGATATTGAAGCCGCCTTTGCCTATCGCCAGACTGACCTCGTCGGGCTTGAGATAAATGTCTGCTTTCTTCTCCTCTTCGTTGATTGTCATAGAGGATATTTTAGCCGGTGCCAACGCACGCTGTATATACAGCTGTGTGTTGGACGTGTAGTTGATTACGTCTATATTCTCGTTTCTCAGTTCACGCACTATACCGTGTATGCGTGCGCCTTTGATACCCACGCACGCGCCCACAGGGTCTATCCTCTCGTTAAAACTCTCGACTGCGACTTTGGCCCTCTCTCCCGGTATGCGTGCGATGTTCTTGATGGCTATCAGTCCGTCGTGTACCTCAGGTACCTCCTGCTCGAACAAGCGTTGCAAGAACAACGGACTCGTGCGTGACAGTATCACTTTCGGGTTCTGGTTCTTGTTCTCCACTTGCGCCACAATCGCTTTCACCACATCGCCTTTGCGGTAGAAGTCCGATGGTATCTGGTTCTGTTTGGGCAGGTACAAGTCCACTCCTTCCTCGTCCTTGATGGTCATCTCTTTCTTCCATACCTGCTCCAGTTCACCGGTCACTATCTGGCCTAACATGCCGGAATAGCGCAGATAAACGTTCTCTTTCTTCAGTTCAAGTATCTTCGATGACAAAGTCTGACGCAGATTCAGAATCATACGCCTGCCGAACGATGAGAAATCAACTTTCTCCGTTATCTCTTCGCCTACTTCCGCCTCATCGTCAAGTTTGCGCGCCTCTGTAAGCGAAATCTGAGTCTGCTCGTTGGCTACATCATCGTCCTCCATTATCAGACGGTTGTGATAAATCTCCAAGTCCCCCTTGTCAGGATTGATAATCACATCATAGTGAGCATCCGAACCATAGACCTTGGCTATCACCGAACGGAACGAATCTTCCAGCACGTTGATAAAAGTCTTACGGTCAATCTTATTGAGAGTCTTAAACTCTGAAAAAATGTCAATCAGATTGATTGAATCTTGCTTCTTAGCCATTTTTGTATCTGGTTTTGTTATTCTTTTCTTTATCTTGGTCCTCTGCCGCTTGCGGTAAGTTATATCAGAATGTGATATTATATACCGTCTGCCTTACCTCGTCATATCTGAAAGTCAGCGTTTCTTCAGCGTCTACCATAAACGTCTCTTCGTCCACGCTTACTAATTGTCCGCTGTGGCGTTTGCCTTCTTGATCTGTCACCACTACGTTATGCCCGATGTTCTTCTCATATTGCAGACGGCTCTTGAACGGTGCTGTGAGACTGACGCTGCCTACTTCGAGGCTGTAATCTTCGTTTTTAGT
>JAIKXR010000052.1 GCA_024683975.1 Paludibacteraceae bacterium | reverse complement strand
TGATAATTTATGTTTTTCTTTTAACACAAATTGCCAAAATCATCCATAAATTGCTCATATATTATTTGGCGGAAATATATGGGAATAGTTATAGTCTCTTTCTTTCACAAAACTATGACCATAATAACGACCGTTTAAACGGTCATAATGCAGTTGCTGCGAGAGGTGATAGTATAAAATGCAGACGTAAATCAAGTATTATAACTGTTTTTGTGTGTCAGTAAAACAATACACAACATTTACTCACCCACACGCAGTCACTACATGAAAGCCCGGTGGACTTTTATGGTTGCGGACAATGGCGAGGATGGCTAACGACATCAACAACGAAGCTCACCAACACGCATTAATCAGCTACCCTTGAGCAACCCTTGCGCTACCCTCGCAAAATGACAAAATGTTAGAAAAAACAATATACAAAATTCACTGACTGACACAAAGTGCTGCCTAATATGCAGTCACAAAACGACCTTTGACATATCGGATTACCTAAAAACAACATTTTCCCGAAAGCGAAAAGTCAAGAGTGTTTCACTTTTCAGGTTGAGTTTTCGTGAGAAATCACACTTTTTAGGCGGAGTTTGTGAGAAAAATATCATTTTTCATGACGAGTTCTTGCGGGATAAAAATATTTTCCCTACCTTTGCAGCCACCTTTTCGGACCGAAAACAAAGTGTGGATATAACAAAACAGAACTATCTGATTTACAGTTACAACCCATTTTGTTATATAGAAGCGTAAAATAATACAAACCTATAAAAAGAGAGTGGTATGGAACGCAACGCAATGAAAGAGTTGATACTATGGAAACAAAAAAGCAACCGGAAGCCTTTGATATTACAAGGTGCGAGGCAGGTCGGCAAGACATGGCTGATGAAAGAGTTCGCAGAAAGGGCTTTTGACGATTATGTGTACATCAACTTTGAAAACAATGCCTTGTTGGAGCATCTGTTCGAGCAGGATTTTGACATTGACCGGATACTGCTTGAAATACAGGTGGCTGTGCGCAGGAAAATCACACCGGACACACTGCTGCTATTTGACGAGATACAGGAGGTCAGACGCGGCATCACATCGTTGAAATACTTCTACGAGCAGCGTCCCGGTCAGCCGGTCATCGCAGCGGGTTCGCTTCTCGGAGTCGCGATGCACAAGAACGACAGTTTTCCGGTCGGCAAGGTGGATTTGCTCACTCTTTACCCGCTTTCGTTTTGCGAGTTCCTGGACGCGATGGACATGACCCCTTTGGCGGAACTGGTACGAACCGGCAACTGGCAGTCGGTAAACACTTTCGCAGCACGGTACGAGACACTGCTCAAGCAGTATTATTTTGTAGGCGGGATGCCGGAAGTGGTTGATGATTTTGCCAAGGAGAAGGACTTCGCCAATGTCCGCCACCTACAGCAGACCATCCTCGATACCTACGACCGCGATTTTTCCAAACATGCGCCGGTCAGGGACATACCCCGCATCCGGATGGTATGGCGCAGTATCATAGGCCAGCTGGCGAAGGAGAACCGGAAATTCATTTACGGTTTTATCAAGGAGGGGGCGAGAGCCAAGGACTACGAGTTGTCATTAGAGTGGCTGCGCGATGCCGGACTGATACACATCATCCACCGTACGAAGAAAGGGCTTGTCCCCCTTGCCGCATACGAGGATTTCTCCGCTTTCAAAGTATATATGTTGGATACGGGTCTGCTTTGCGCAATGGCGGACATCAGCGCGGAGACGCTTCTGCACGGGTCGGATATTTTCACGGATTTCAAGGGAGCGTTGACCGAGCAGTTCGTGTTGCAGCAACTGGTGGCAGACAAGGAGAATGTTATTTACTATTGGTCGCAGGACAACTCGCAAGGCGAACTGGATTTTCTTGTGCAGCGAAGGGGGAAGATTCTTCCTGTGGAGGTCAAGGCAAACGAGAACCTGCAAGCCAAGAGTTTGAGGAAGTTTGTAGAGGCGAATGAAGGCTTGCACGGTGTACGCTTCTCGCTGTCGCCTTACAGACAGCAGAACTGGCTGACCAATTTCCCGCTGTACACGGTGGAAGCGGCTTTGTAAAGTTCCAGTTCATATTTCACGAAAAAAGGTAATCCGATATACAGACAACGGATTACCTTTTTTGTGTGATTATGAAATCATGACTAACCAATAATATAAACTCTAAAAACAAACAACTATACTATGTCTGATCACTATACGGATACTATAGGAATAGTATAGGGATAATAGCAGGTTCAGCTCTCGCGGCTAACCAAGCGGGCAAAATATAAACAAGTGACCAATACACAGTGCCTCATTCCGGCACTATAAAACAGGAATGATATCGACCTTTGACATATTGGATTATCGCAAAATTATAAAATTACAATGCGCTGACACATAGGCAACAAGCAACTTTTGTTGAAATTATTTTTGGCGGAACACGGCATTTTTCTATCGACTTCCGCCAAATATAACACCTCAAAAGCGGTAATCCAATATGAGAAACGGATTGCCGCTTTTTGTGTGTCAGTAAAACACTATAAACAACACGCAGTCACAAACACAACGTAACCAACACGCAGTGACTAACAGCGAAGCTAATCAACACGTAGTAACCAACAGCGTAGCTGAAATCGACCTTTGACGTATTGAAACAACTGACAAAAGGATTTTTTCCTTGTGCAATTCAACAATCATCTCTACCTTTGCACCGTTTTTCACACGAATAGAGACTATGTCGCAGGAATTACAATCAGTTTTGTCCGAGATGCCTGAAAGCAGGCAGTTGTTCACGGATGTATGCCGTATTATTGATGACACGCGCACCCGCGTGGCGGTGTATGTCAATGCCGAAGTGTGCCGCACCAACTGGTATGTCGGCAAGCGCATCAAGGAGGATGTCCTCTACAACCGCCGTGCCGAATACGGCAAACAAGTGATTAAGAATCTGTCCATAAGCCTTACGGAAAGATACGGCGGCGGATGGAGTGTCTCTACCCTTCAACATTGTGTACGCGCTGCGTACACTTTTTCCGAGGCTGAGATTGTCTCCGCAGTGCAGAGACAATTCAGTTGGACGCACTTGCGCGCCTTGATGAGTATTTCCGACCCGCTTGCACGCCGTTTCTATATGCAGATGTGCCACTACGAGCATTGGGACACGCGCACGTTGGACAGAAAGATTGACTCGCAACTGTACGAGCGCACAGCCATCAGCCGCCGTCCGGAGGAGGTTATCAGGCAGACATTGGATGAAACGGAAGAGACGCAGATGCTGACACCTGATTTGGTGTTCCGCAGCAGTTATTTCCTTAATGCGCTCGGTCTGCCCGACAAACGGTTGCTTTCGGAGAAACTGCAACGCGCTATCGCCATTGCCCGCGAGAGGCATACGGAGCAACGCTTGAAGGACAAAGAATAACAAAATACCCCTAACAGAGGTTATCAATCTAATCTTTTAGTCAGTCTGACACGGAATCAATCCGTGTCAGATTGTTTTTCTGTCAGTTGTTTCAATATAATCAAATAAGTGCATACCTTGTGTATGCCAACAAACAACAAATCAACACGAAGTAACCAACACGTAGTAACTAACACGAAGTAACCAACAGCCGAAGGCTGACAAACACGCAGTAATTAACATTTATTATAAACCTTTAAAAACTCAACAATCATGAAGAAACTATTCTCAATCTTCTGTTGCCTCTTGCTCTCCGCAAGCATGGTAACACAGGCACAATTTTCATTGGACAAAAATTGTTTCACTGGTTCTACTAAAATTGGTGATGATGGTGCTAATACTGTATACCATTACCAATGGTATACAGGTGGATCATCAAGACCATGTACGCGAATTGTGGTTTGTTTTGTAAAATCTCAAGGTGTAACTTATGGCAGTTATTTCTTCCCACCGAAAGGCAATTATTCGGTAAACTGGCAGGAAGGTGCTGGAAGAATTGCCTGCTATCAAACAACCAACAATTATTCTTGGGTATATGATAGCCAACGTTGGTATTCGATGTGGTATAATAGCGGAGGAACGCAATTCAAATATTATTCAGGTGATTTTACCTTCGGCGAAGGTGAAGATGGTATTTATGTGACATCAACGAACCTTGCTTTGGCTAATAGTGGTTATTCCCAAATTATGGCTACTAATGTTTCGTTAACATTAGGTACTGCTCCTACCTATTATACGGTTAATGTAAATAGCAATAATAACTCATACGGAACGGTAACATCCAACTATAAAAGCGGATATGTTTACGCCAATAATCGCTCACAAGAGTACAAGAAAAATTCTGTTTATACTATTTCAGCTACTCCAAAGCCGGGTTATCGTTTTGTAAGTTGGAGCGATGGTGGTGCGCAAACGCACGACATTACCATCACGGGAAATACAACCTATACAGCAAATTTTGAACCTGAAGGTGGTACACAATACACCATCACCGTTCAAGCTGACAACGATGATTATTGCACCGTCAGCGGCGGAGGTACGTATTATGAAGGAGAGGAAATAACTATCTCCTCTGTTTCAAAGAACGAGCATCTGTACATCTTCGACCAGTTTATGTTGGAGGGCGAGGATGAAGATCAGGGTGAACCTTCATTCGAAATCGAAGTTACAGGAAATGCAACCTATACCGCTTATTACCGCCTTGCTAACGCGGGTACGATTTCCGCAACAGCCGCTCATGGCACAGTCAGCGGAACAGGCTCTTATGCCGGTGGCACAGCCGTTTCGCTCGGCGTGACCGCCGATGACGGA
>JAIKXR010000033.1 GCA_024683975.1 Paludibacteraceae bacterium | reverse complement strand
CCGGAAGGTGAAGACGGTTCAGCAGCCCAACTGACACAAGACGGCAATTGGTGGGTATATACCACTCCCAAAGCTGTTACCGCTCTGAACATCATCTTCCGTAACGGTGATGACTGGGGAATGGGTCAAACCATTGATCTGAAGTACAAAGCTGACGTTTGCATTGAGATTACCGGTGCTGACGATGAACTCAACGTAGATGGCAAACGCGCTGCAAGAGAAATCAGCTGCGAATAAGCCGATTGACGATTTGACAACTACAATAAAGAGATGCCCAAGTAACTTTGGGCATCTATTTTTATTGTTAGGATATTCTTTTCTACGGAAAGTGAGGTTTTAACGGATAATATAAGACTTGCGCCGATACTCGGATTGAATAGTAAGGCTGCCGGATAATCCAAACTATCCTTTACCCTCCGCCTCATTACAGGTAAACCCTTTTCAGATTTCCTCCACGGTGTAAATCTTTCGTATTGCTTTCATGACCTATTGTTTTTTCTGTCACAAATCCAAACTGAGGAATTTGCACCAGCTGTGCCTCGGTAGGTTCCTGGTCAATGTTGATGAAACAGTAGTCATTCATATTCAGCAAACTTTTCCGGCGGCAAAGGTACGGCTTTTATCCTTATCCGCGCAACAGGACAAAGATTTATTTTTGTCATCATTGCGGGATTTTACCGTCTGCTGTCCTGTTTCTGTCGTACACTACGCGCATTGAGAACGATTGAAACGAAAAGAAAACAAATAGAATTTGTGATAAATTCATGGGCAATTCGTGATAATTCGCGTTTTTGTTTTTTAACACAAAAGGGCATAAATTATGCACAAATTATTCATAAATTACTGATATTCTTTCTCTATTATCAATTTGGTGGATTTTTGGGGGCTTTTTGGACCAAAGAAAATTCGTTTATAATCGTTTTTGTTCGTTTGAATGTTACGTCAGCTACACGGCTTTGTATTTTTGGTCATCAATATTCATCAATCTGTCATCAATTTTCACTGTGTAATCTGCGCATCTGTGGATTATTGTTTTGTCCGCAGATTGAACAGATTCAGCGGAGTTTGCCGCAAGCGGGACGCTTGCGTACCCGCCACGCTGTCCGGGGTAACAGATTCAAATAACCCATAGCCTTCGGTTGCCAGGCATTTCGAGCAAAGGTTCTGCATTTGTTTTAAAATCTGCCTGACAACAAGGAAATTTGTCAGGCAGATTCTGAATACAGGCGGAGAGAGCCTGTGTTTCCTTTGCGCTTATACGATTGAGCGTTTATTTGCAGTCTATCTCGTGGTATACACGATGACCGAAACCGTCAGCGGTTTCTTTATTCTCAATCTGCAAGCAGATATTCTCGGTCAGACCAGTGATGTCAACGGTCTGTCCGTTTGCCCAGCCGTCACCGTTTCGGAAGATGATGTTCAGAGCGGTAACAGCTTTGGGAGTGGTATATACCCACCAATTGCCGTCTTGTGTCAGTTGGGCTGCTGAACCGTCTTCACCTTCCGGCCATACCCAAGCGGTAGGAGTGTTGGTCCAGTCTGCAGGCATAATGGCGCGAACGGTAACCATGTGCTTCTCCGGCTCAACTATGCCGCCTTCGCCTTCTATAGTTACAGTCTTGGCGTTGGTCTCAGCGTTCAGTGTGAACGTGATAGTGTATGTACCGTCCGCAGTAACGGTGATATTGTCGCCACCGCCTTCTTGACCTGCCTCTACGTAAGGCTCGTCAGTTTTGTTGTACGAACGAATCTTGCAGCCTTTGCCGCCAATGAGATTCAATGTGGCTGTCCATGTGTAAACGTTGCCGTTCTTGGCAGGTTTGCCCATAATGAAGCGGTTGCCCCAATCCCAGCCGCCGTTATCGGCATCGGGATCGTCCTCGGCACCGGCCTGCTCGGCTACAGCGTCACCTACTACGCAAAGTACAACTTCTGAATAGTCTTTAATGACTACATCTCCGGTCTTCTCCATTGTGTATGAGTAAGAATCCGCCATCTGGCCTTTAGCCATCTTGAACTTCAAAACAACCTTGTACAGACCACCGTCCTCTACTGTGATATTGTCACCATTGGGAACCATACCTACACCGAGGTTAGAGTTAGCCTTAACCTGATCGGCATCATCAAGATTGATTTTCCAAACGCCTGAGTGTTTGAATTTGAACTCTGCGCCGGCAGGCATCTCAAAGTTAGTCCATGTCCAAGTGATCTCGCTCTGTTTGGCTTGAATGGAAGGTTGCTCGTCAGCAGCGGTAAAGCCCCAGCTGTTCATGTTGCCTGCAAGACCCCACTCAACGGGAGCAATGACGATTTGTGCACCGCCTGTGCCGTCCAACAGACCGTCTTTGTTCTGGTCAAGAATGATGTGGTAGAAACCTGTCGCACCAACCTGCATCTTGGCATCTTGTTTCATTGAACCTTTCCAACCGTCAAGTTCCTGACCGTTGGTAGTTAATTTGGTTGCTTCAAGAGCGGCACCATAAAAAGTGTAAATGTTACCCTCTTTGAATACAATCTGGAAGTCCTTGCCGCCTTCAAGTACCATGTACTTCTCGTACATACCTTCGCGGGCAGGCGTTTCTTTGTTTACTTCGTTTAGACCCTGAGCCATACCTGTGGCGACTACGCCTGTGGCTTGCAAGTTGGCATAACCTGTTGCCTCACCTACCACGTATGCACCGCTGGTCAGTAGATCATTAGTGTCGATGGTCTGGTTTTTGTTGTCCTTCTTACATGCCGTGAACAGCATACCTACTGAGGCCACTGCACACATTAGCAAACTGATTTTTTTCATGTTTGTAAGTTTTTGGTTAATTTATTGGTTAATTATCAATGCTTGCGCATTTTTCTTGTATCAATGCTTGCGCATTGCACCTTTTCCTTTCTTGCAAATATCGTGCCAAACCGATACTGTATCTGTTTAGTAACCCTCGTTCTGTGTCCAGTAAGGTGTGCCGTCAGCCTTGATACTTGACTTTTGAAGTACACTGAAAGGTATTGGGAACCAACGGCGTGTGTTGTTCAATCCTGCTCCTGATACATACTGTACTTTCTCGAACTGACCGAAACGAATCAAGTCTCTGCGGCGGGCGCATTCCCAACTGAGTTCACGGCCTCTTTCTGCCAGAATGCCGCCGTTCAAGTCGCTGCTCAAACCTGTGAAAGCATCAGGATATGCTGTATCAAAGTCCTTTTCCGGATTAGCCGAATAAGCAAATGCGCGTTTCTTCATCGCGCTTACCGCTTGGTTGTATTTGCCTGTTGCTTTACCTGCACCGTGGGCAATGGCTTCTGCCTTCATGAGTATGACATCCGCATAACGGAACAGCACAAAGTCGTTCTCGCAGTAACGGTAAGTGCCTGCTGTGTCTATCTGATATTTGATCATTCTCGCTCCGCAAGTGCGTATGGCTTCTGACAGCGAACTGTTCTCCGTAACGGCTTTGGATGGGTCGGAAGTGATTTCAGGAGTGATGACCACTAATGAGTCTGCCGAGCAGGACCTGTTGGGGTCAGCAATCGTGTCGTTCGTGCCTTGTTTGTACAGAGGACCTACAAACCATGCCCACTGATGAGGATTGTGCGTACCGTCATCTTCCACACCTATACCTGCTCCACGTACATCATTGCCGTTGAAGATGTTCAGATAGTTGGGACGTGCGCAAAAACCGTTCCAAGGCTTGTCCTGAAGTTTCGGCCACAATGTCTGGTGAGAATAGTGAAGAGTAAGGAAACTGATTTGCAGTTTGTTTTTCACTTTGTCCACGTTGCGCTCGTTGTCCTTCGAACCGTCCTCTACTATTACCAATATGTTCTCGTTCGATTTCTCGTTGAACATCAGGAAGTTGTCGAAGTAGTTACTCTCAATCCCGTATGCCCCAGAGTTTATAATCTTGTCGCAGCAGCGGTTGGCATTGACGTAGAAGTCTTCCGTTGAATTGATGGCAGTGAAGCCTGTCGCGCTCTTGTCAATCTCGTTCATCGGGGTGCGTGTCTCCGTGTCTCCGTTGCTGTAAACAATGGTGTGGGTGGTGTTCATCACAGTTGCGGGATTAACGCCGAACGACTCGGCATTGAGGTATAGACGTGCCAACAGCGTATATGCTGCGCCTTGTGTCATACGGCCGAGTTGGGACGAACGGTTGCCATCATTCACTACCACCATATTCGGTGCGTTGTTTTCTAAACAAGCCACGAGATGCGCCCATGTGATCTGCGGGTCAAGCAACTCTTCGTGACGGTCCGAATAGTCTTCCATATAAGGAATACGGCCAAAGCAGTCAAACAGCATGTAATAGTAGTACGAACGCAGAACTTCCAGTTCGCCCTTGTACTGTTTGTATGTAGCCTCCGACATGTTGTCTTGCGCCTGTGTCAGAGTCTGCAGAAGGTTGTTGCAGAGTACGGCACCCGATACGGTACGGTTCCAGATGCATTTGAATGCCTCGCCGTAGGCGTTCCAGTTGTGAGTGTTGAGGTTCTTCCAATAGCCTCCATCCGCCCAATCGCCTCCGGCACGTGTAGGACACAGACCCTCATCGGCTGTCAGTGTATTTACACCCCAGTAACCCCAGTGGTCGTGAACGAACTTCAAGTCAGCGTATGCCTGGGCAACCATCAGAACTATATTGTCCTCATTGCTCAATATCTCGTCTGCCGTAGGACGGCCAAAAGTGTCCTCCTTAAGCATATCTTCACAAGCAGTGAACGTGAACATACACGTCATTGCTATCAGTGCTGAATATATATACTTTTTCATAGTTGTAATGTTTCCTTTGTTTTGACTGATTGACTACTCATTAGAACAGGTTGAGATTGACTCCGAACAAGAAACTTGCCGTTTTCGGATAGAAACTTACGTAATCTATACCTGCCGACCATACAGCTGTTGTACTCACTTCGGGGTCTTGTCCGCTGTATCCGCTCACGGTGAACAGATTCTGCCCCGTTGCTGTCAGACGAAGCGAACGAATGTAGTTGTTGTCCTTGAAACGGAAGGTGTAACCTAAAGTTATGTTGTCGCATTTGAGGTACGAACCGTCCTCAAGCCAGTAGTCAGAGAAGTGTGCATGGTCTGCAAACACTGCGCCGCCGTTAGCTGCCGCGCCGTTACCCGAACGCAGGTCTTTCATAAACACGTTCTGGTTGGTCGTTGAAGATGTGCCGTCAGGTGTGTATTGCCAGCGTGTCACATTCAGCAGTTTGTTGCCTATCACACCGCGCAGGAAGATGGTCAGATCCAGATCACGCCAACGGACTGTGTTGTTCCAACCGTAAGTTACTTTGGGTTGCGCGTTGCCTAATGCACGGCGGTCCGCCTCCACAAGGTCGGCTGCAAAGCATGGCTCACCGTAACGGTTCTCATAAATCCAGTTGCCGGCTGCGTCAAAGCCCATAAACTTGTATCCGTAGTACGTACCAACCGACTCGCCTTCAATCAATATCTGTGTCTGCATACTGTTGAATGCGTTGCCGCTCACGCTGCCTGCCATCGTCTGCTTGTAGTTGAAACCCTTTGACTCGTCGCTCAGCTTGGTTATCTTGTTGTCGTTCCATGCTAATGTCAGTGTCGATGTCCAGTTCCAGTCCTTTGTTTTCACAGGTACACCCGACAAGGCCACCTCAAATCCGTAACTCTCCATCTGTCCGGCGTTGGCGAGAAGTGTCTCATATTGATAGGGAGGGGTAGGTACCTCATAGTACCACAGCAGGTCTTGCGTCTGGCGGAAGTAACCGTCCAGACTGCCGTACAAACGACCGTGCAGGAACGAGTAGTCCAAACCTAAATTATACTCTAACTTCTTCTCCCAACGGAGATCGGGATTGACGTTCTGCGTTACCGAATAGGCATATACATCCTGTCCGTTCATTGTCACTACGTCCGTCTTGCTCAACAAGGCCACTGACATCAGGTTCGAGTTCAAGTCGTTACCCGTCATACCGAAACCGGCACGGAGTTTGAGTTCATCGCACCAGTCAGCCGAACGCATAAACTCTTCACCTTTGATGCGCCAGCCGGCACTCACTGCGGGGAAGTAGCCCCACTTGTTGTTCGCTCCGAAACGGGACGAACCCTCGGCGCGTACCGATGCTGACAACAAGTATTTTTCATTGTAGTTGTAGTTCAAACGTATGAAACCCGCTGCAAGCGTATGGGTGGCACGACCCGATGATACAACTAAATATTCTTTGTCTGCCTGACCTTCGCCTATCGAATTGTACTTGATGTTGTATGTCGCAAAACCTTGGTTCTTGATGTTGTCACCGTCATCAAAGAAGTGCTGATACGAGAAACCTGCCACGCCAACGAGGCTGTGTCCGTCCCAAGAACCCGCATAGTCCACAGTCGTTTCATACAGTTGGTTGAAATTGTTGCTGTTGCTCCTGCCGGCCGCTCCTGCATCTGACAGGTAGCTGGCACTCAACAGGTTCTTGTTTGCCCAGAACGAATGGTTGTCACCCTCTTCCAATGCTGCAAAACCGCTTACTTTCAGACCGGGAACAGGCAGTATGTTCAAAGTTGCACGAATCGAACCACGGAAGTAGTTGCCATCGCCGTACGACTCTTTCAGGTTCATTCCCTCTACAGGGTTGGCCTGACCGTTAATCGGGAAATTGACGTAATAGCCGTTACCCGATGTCGCATCCATAACGGGATAAGTGGGGTTCAATGTGGCTGCCTGCGTAAAGTCACCACAGAAAAAGTCGTTGCGGTAGTGCATGTACGATGCATCGTACTGCATATTGAGCCAGCCGTTCAGTGCCTTCTGGTCAGCGGCAAACTTACCCATCAGTTCCTGACGGTTAGTCACTTTGGCTATACCTTCGGCGTTCTTGAAGTTCACCGATGCGCGATATGAGAAGTTCTTGTGAGAACCTGATACTGACAGGTTGTGATTGTGCGTCAGTGCAGCCTTGCGTGTTAGCTCAGACATCCAGTCGGTCTCATTGCCAATGTCGTTACCCGTAAGCTTGCCGTTGGTCAGTGTGTTCAGGTTGCGGAAATCGGCTGCTGTTGCCATACCTGTCTTTGTGTTGTTCCACGCCGCCGATACATAGCCGTCGTATGTGACATCCGTATTGGCTTGGTCAGAAAAACCTGCACCGCGCTTGGTCGTAATGATAATCACACCGTTTGTTCCGCGTGTGCCGTATATGGCGGCTGCCGAACCGTCTTTCAGCACGTCCATCGAGGCTATGTCGTTGGGTGCCAGCTGGTCAATGCCGCTTACAGGCACACCGTCCACAATAAACAGAGGCCTCGAACCTGCACCTTGATCCAATGTCGAGAAACCACGAATCTGAATGTCATAATCTGTACTTGTAGGGTCGGAAGTCGAACGGGTGATGTTCAGACCTGCCACCTTGCCTTGAAGTAATCCTGCAGGGCTGGACTGTACGCCAGGATTGAAATCCTCTTCCTTGATGCTCGCTACGGATCCTGTCACCTCTTTCTTTTTCTGCGAACCGTAACCTACCACAACCACTTCTTCCAACTGCTCGGTCTCTTCGGCGAGACGCACTACCATGCCGTTTTTGGCAGCAAGAGTCTGCGTCTGAAAACCTATGTAACTGAATTGCAACTGTGCGCCTTCAGCTACGTTAAGAACGAAATTGCCGTCAAAGTCGGTTATCGTACCGTTAGATGAGCCTGCCTCCAAAACCGTGGCGCCTATGATAGGTTCGCCTGAAGCAGCATCAACTACTGTGCCTGTCACCTGCGCCATAGCCGACATGCCGCTAAGCCACAACGCGCATAGAGTAACAAACATAAAAAGTCTGTGTTTCTTCATATTGATAATTTATTGAGTTGTTATTTTTTTACTTTTAATCATCATTCATTCTTCACTCGTTATTTCCATTCTTCCTCTCTTGTATAAGAAATACAGATGCCGCACCGCAAACGAGCAGAATACCCGCTACAACTAACATCGCAGGTTGCGAATCACGACAGCAAGCCTTAAGTATCGAGCCTCCGCACAACGCGGCTATAATCTGCGGAAGACAGATAGTGCAGTTGAACAGCCCCAGCAGCGTGCCCATATACTTGCTGCCCTCTATCGCATTGGTAATGATGGTGAAAGGCAAAGCCAGCATAGCCGCCCATGCTGCACCCACAAAGAAGAACGACACCAGCAT
This sequence comes from Paludibacteraceae bacterium, assembly GCA_024683975.1. Classification (GTDB taxonomy): domain Bacteria; phylum Bacteroidota; class Bacteroidia; order Bacteroidales; family Paludibacteraceae; genus Colicola. The sequence continues at coordinate 1,610 of JAIKXR010000033.1, read as the reverse complement.
CACATATTGGTTATGTACCACGAACGTCGAAGCAAAACCTAATCCGCCGACGAGCAGCGAGATGGCGTACGCGCCTTTGTTGCCAAACTGTTTCTCCAACCACGGCAGCACTACCGCCCACAACAGCGAACCAACCGCCTGCACGGCAAACGCTATGCCTACCCAGTTGCCCGCGTCTTGGAATGCCTGTAATGCCGTGTCCCACACTGATTTGCCCTCTGCATCCAATGTCTGCTCCCAGCCGAAGCAGTTGATGGCTATCGCACCGTTGGAATATGTCCACATATACATAAACGCCGCCCAGCAGAAGAACTGCACCAGTCCCACTGTCAGGAACGCTTTCAATATACGGCTTGACGAGGTATTGTCGGCTTCGTCAGTGCTGTCATCCTTCTTGTTGTTAAGGTTGTGGAACTCGGCATACTCTTTCGGATTCATCTCCTGCACGGCGAAAAACGTGTACAACACGCACAATATCAGTATGGCGGCACCTACGTAGAACGACCATTTGACCGAATCAGGTATCACTCCTTTGTCTGCTATGTTGGAGATGCCTATCCACGAGAAAAAGTAGGGGAACACAAATCCTACTATCGAACCGGCATTGCACAATGCCGACTGTATGCTGTACGCCAGGCCTTTCTGCTCCTCGTTAACCATGTCGCCCACCATCATCTTGAACGGCTGCATGGCAATATTGATACTCGTGTCCAAAAACATCAGCGAGAACAGCCCGAACCACATAGCAGAGTTCAAACCGAGATAAACACGCTCCTCAAAAGAAAAATTACCCGCGTTAGGCAGCAAAACCATCACCGCAACTGCGATTATTGCACCTATCAGCAGGTAAAACTTGCGTCTTCCGAAAAACTTGCCGAACCACGTGTGGTCTGACAAAATGCCTATCAATGGCTGAACTATCATTCCCATCAGCGGGGGCAGGATCCAGAAGAATGCCAACTGATGCGGGTCTGCGCCTAATGTCGCGAAGATACGGGATATATTGGCACTCTGGAGCGCATAAGCAATCTGCACGCCAAAGAAACCAAAACTAAGATTGAACAATTGTCCAAAAGAGAGATTACGTTGTTTCATTTTGCAAACTGTGCATTACAAATTCATTTCGGCGGCAAAGGTAAACCTTTCTTTTATGTTTCACAAAAGAAAATGCGATTTTTTTCAAAACAGGCGCATTTTGATACATTTTGATACTTATACTCAACTCCCCGCTGACATTCAGCAGACACACGGAGCAGGCGGCTGTCTGGATGAGATGCGGCCTGCATTCTTCCTGACGGACAGCAGCAACAGCAGCGGAAGGGGGTTATAGGACACCAACAGCCAGTTCCAGTCCGTACAGACAAGTATTTGCAACATGCTCATATAAACGAGTGCACATTCAGGCAGATTTTTACAGTGTTTCTGTTTGGACATAGAGGCTAAAAAAGTAGCAGAGTTAAGCATAAATGGTTGAGAGACGATATAAGAAAAACGGAACATCTACCACCCCTCTTAATTGCGCTCGAAACTCTTTGATCTTTGAATTTAATGATTCGGCAGAAGCGTTAGTGGCTCGATTGACAAAGAAGTTAAGAACCTCATCCTCCCGC
>JAIKXR010000032.1 GCA_024683975.1 Paludibacteraceae bacterium | reverse complement strand
TGATACAAGTGTTTACCATCCCATGTGTACAACTTTGTACCATAGGTGTTGGAACCTTGATATAAATGTTGCGAATATGCATAATGGTATATGCAAAGAGAGAATAATATAAAAACAAATCTTTTCATATCTGTTTGATTTAAGTCGTAATGAAATCAGCCGCAAAAGTACCACGATACTTTCAATTACGCAAACGGACTCTACACAAAAACACACCCTTTCCATCAATTTGCAGTATGCACACTTCACGTACTTGGCGCATCTGTCCCGATGGCAGTTTGACTGTGCGTGTTCCGGCACTGCGTCCGTTATGCGGCAGTCTTGTTGCCGCCGTTTGGCTGTTCACGATTGTCACCAACAAAAATCCCCTGCAAACGCAAGGGCTTTTGTTATTTCGTCATTGCCTGGTACAGCTTGAAGAGTTCCGCCACGCAGTCGCTCTCGGTCATTGTCCGCCAGTCAAAACCATACGCTTCCATCACGGCGCGGTCGTTGTCCTGATGGGCGCGGCGCAACTCCGGCGGCATCGCCACCTCGTCATAGAGGTCGGCAAAGCTGCAATCCGGGTATAAGGCGCGGGCATCAAGTATAGCTTGGGCGGTGAACTCTATCCGGGAGCGCAGGCGGCTCGCCTGCTCATCTGGGAACGCATCGTCCGGGAACGCATCGGCTGGGAGCGCATTCGGCTCGAATGCATCATTATCCTGCACGCGGGCCGCGTGCGCTCCGACAGGCCATGGGAAGTTGTTATACACTATCGTGTTGCTGTAACTGTATCGCATTTCCAATCTTCCGCATACGGCACGCATCCAAGCCATGTGCACGTTGCTGGTCAGAATGCCGAAATGGCAGAGTGTGGCTTGTGGAATCATAAACAGCTTGTCGCCTGCGATGATGTCTTTCGGCAGATACTCCATCGGGATGTACCTCCTGTTTTCGGACGACACTTTGGGTATCGCCACATAATCCGACGGACATTCCCTCACTTCGGCAAAAAGCACCGGCGTTTCCGCACAACGGCGTGTGGCTTCTTTGGGGCTTTGCAACCGGTACTCCCTTACCGCCTGAATGCGTTTCAGCACAAGCGGACACTCACGGAGCAGTCTGGGACTGGCATTGACAAGCCACAGACACCAGCGCGGCTTTCGGTCAATAAAATCCTTGCCCATCATATACGGACGCAAAAGCGGTGCCGCCTGCGGCTCTTTGTGAAGCAGTTCGTCCCGTTCATCCTGTGTCAGAATAAGGAATCCCCCTTCCACGGGCTTGCCTCCGTTGAGCATCTCCGGCACATCGCACAGGGGTTTGTTTCTGCTCTCTATCCACACATTGGGCGCGTCCATCAGATAAGGGTTGATATGGCGGGCTTGGATGACCTGGCTGTCGGAGAGGAATATTTGTCGGAGCGCACGCGGCTCGCGTGCATTATCATTAAGCAGGCGAGCCGCCTGCGCTCCAATAGAGAACCCGACAATCACACAATGCACATGCGCTTTGATGTCGGCTTCGGAGTCCCAGCGGAACGTGCGCCAGGCGAAGTCAATCTGCACGCCGTAGCGTTCCATCAGCGGCCGCCAGATGGCTGCCACCTGCTCGCCCTGTGTGATGCTGTTGGTGCTGACGAGGGCGGCTTTTATGTTCGGAAGCGTGACCGTCCCGGTCGCGGTTTCCGCAAGCGGGACGCTTGCGCTCCTGGCGGCACACATCAACTGTGCAACTTTCATATACCATGCCGCCACATAGTCAATCTTGCCTGCTGTCTTGTAAGGTTTGCCATTCTCATCGGTATAGATGGCGAGCATTTCCTCCTTTTGCTCTTTGCTCTGCAGTCTGTAGCCCCCAAACGGCGTGCTGCCGATTCTGTAGTCGGGGGAGTGGTACGCCGGGAGCGTGACCGTCTCGGTCGCGTCATTTTCCGCAAGCGGGACGCTTGCGCTCCTGAATAACTCCTCCCACTCCATTCGCAGAGCGTTGCCTTCGTGGATATAGGCGTTGGTCTTGAGCGGGAGGAAATCCATCGGACGACCTGCAATGGCGGATGTCTGCTGCATCATCTGGTTCTCCGCTATCCATAAAGCTGTTTTTGCCACAGTGCAGGCAAAATCGTTGATCTCTATGCCGTAGAACTGACTGATATTCACTTTTATCAGCGTATCGAAAGTGAGTATGTTCGCCCCGTCGAACATGGCTTGTATGACCTTGTTCTCCAACCGACGAAGCGACAAGTAAGTCTCTGTGAGGAAATTACCTGAACCGCAGGCAGGGTCGAAGAATGTGAGTGATGCGAGTTTTTCTTGGAAGGCGAGTAAGCGTTGTCGTTTGTCGGAGCGCAGGCGGCTCGCCTGCATTATTACATCAAACTCCTTGCGCAGGTCATCCAAGAACAATGGGTCAATGACTTTGTGTATGTTCTCAATGGAGGTGTAGTGCATACCCCCGCTGCGCCGCGTTTCGGGATTCAGCGTGCTTTCAAACACCGCTCCAAAGATGGTAGGAGAAATCTCACTCCAGTCGAAATCGGCACTCGCTTTCTCCAACAGGAGTGTTTTGAGGTCATCGGTGAAATTGGGGATGAGGATTGATGCGGGCGAGGACGACCGCGCTCCAAGCGAGTTACCGAACAGTCCTCCGTTGACGTAGGGGAAGGCGGCGAGGTCGGGACTGAGATAGGGGTCACGGCCGGATAAGGGTGTGTCAAGGACCTCAAAGAGGTCAATCAATGCGCGGCGGATATCCTGCGGGCGATAAGGGGCAAGGTAGTCGTGGAAGGATGTCCGGGACGGGAAGAGTCCTGCGTCTTCGGCGTAAAGGCAGAAGACGAGGCGGACACAGAGGATGTTAAGGGATCGGAGGATGTCGGAGCGCACGCGGCTCGCGTGCATATCGTCAGCAGGCGGGCCGCCTGCGCTCCAGTACTGCTCCAGTAACTTGTCATAGATCATCCCGACCAGTTCGCCCGCTTTGACAGACACTTCCTGCTCTCTCTTCAGATGCTCGTTGCCCTCGTCCACAAGGAATTGCAAGCGGTTATATTCTTTTTCAAGGTCTTTAAGGAGAACAACATACGGCTCATCGTGCGGATGCTCCATGTCGTGTACACGGAACTCGCGGAAATTGCAGGTCACAACCCATCGGGGGTGTCTGCTGACCGGCAGACCCACAATATAACGCTTGGCTTGTTGAAACGGATTGAGCGTTGAGCCGTCCGACTGGCGGATTCCTTTGCCAAGTTCTTTCTCCACAGACTTTTGCTCTATCAGCACTTTGGTAGCGGGTATGAAACCGTCCATAAAGTTGGTACTCTCCACCATTACCCGGTCTTCAAACTCAATGAAATCATAGGGGTTGTCAATGCCGAGAACCGACTGCAGGAGTTCCAGCCAGAATTTTTGGGTGTCTCCTTTCTCATATCCTTTGCCTTGCCATTTTCCGGCAAATTGTCTGGCGGCTTTCTTTTGCTCTATTGCGTTCATAAACCTCTTGTAAATTTCGCCCGCAAAGATACCCACCTTTCTCCACTTCCGCAAACAATCCCCCCCAAAAAGTCCTCTCTCCTGCCTCCTTCTCATAAAATCGAAGATAAGTCGTAAAAAAAAACACAGCGACAGATAAGAGAAGAACAGCGGCAGAGAGATTTGCCGCTGCTCTTTATTTTGAAAGATAAACTTTGTGATTTGGGGGGGATTCGAACCCCCGACCCACAGCTTAGAAGGCTGTTGCTCTATCCAACTGAGCTACCAAACCAAAATCTTTAACAACCCAAACGCACTGATAAAACAGCACTTTAACAACGTAAACGGGCTGCAAAAGTAGGAAAAATATTTAGCATACAAAAAAAATCTGCATTTTTTTGTATATATATAAAAAAGGTTGTAATTTTGCGGGCTTTTTTCGCAAAAATAATACCGCTGATTATGTGCGCGTAATGAGAGTTTTCCACAAAAAGTGGAAAACAAAATACGTAGAAACAATGCGAAAATAAAAAGCAACATATAAAAAACACCGTCAAAAAGGAGATAATATGCGTCAGTTAAAGATTACAAAGAGTATTACCAACCGCGAGTCCGCATCGTTGGACAAGTATTTACAGGAAATTGGTCGTGAGGAGTTGATATCAGTGGAAGACGAGGTGGAATTGGCAGGCCGTATCCGTCAGGGTGACCGCGCCGCCTTAGAGAAACTGACAAAGGCTAATCTCCGCTTTGTGGTATCGGTGGCTAAACAGTATCAAAATCAAGGACTTAGTCTGCCTGATTTGATTAATGAGGGTAACTTGGGACTGATTAAAGCCGCAGAGAAGTTTGATGAGACGCGTGGATTTAAGTTTATTTCTTACGCTGTATGGTGGATTCGTCAGAGCATATTGCAGGCTTTGGCAGAGCAGGCGCGCATAGTACGTTTGCCGTTGAATCAGGTAGGTTCGATTAACAAGATTAACAAGACTCTGCAGCATTTTGAGCAGGAGCATGAACGTCGTCCTTCATTAGAGGAATTGGCGGAGATACTGGATATGCCGGTAGAGAAGATAGCCGAGACTATGAAAATGTCGGGACGGCACATCAGTATGGATGCACCGTTTGTGGAAGGCGAGGACAACAGTCTTATAGACGTTATGCCGAACGAGGACAGTCCCAATGCCGACAGGGGGTTGATCAACGAATCGCTGACGAAAGAAATAGACCGGGCATTAGCGACATTGACCGAAAGAGAGGCTAAGATACTGCGTCAGTTCTTCGGACTTGGTGTACAGGAGAAGACATTGGAAGAAATAGGCGAAGAGTTGCATCTGACTCGCGAGCGCGTTCGGCAGATTAAGGAGAAAGCGATAAAGAAACTGAAGCAGAACTCCCGCAGTCACATTCTTCGCACATACTTGGGATAAAAAGGAATACAACATAAAAAGATGTGTCAAATCAGATTTTGACACATCTTTTTTGATGACATCTACAAATGTTCACTCCTGCAATGCTGTCACTTCCTGCTTTTTTCTGTTATTTCTTGAACCACCGGCATCCAAGCACTGTCTGTGGTGGCTTGCAGACACCGGAAACCGAACCGTCTGCCGACTTCCAAATTGGGTGTGAGGTCGTCTATATAGAGTGTGTCTGAAGGATTGATACCGGTATGGTCAATGACGTATTGAAATGCTTCGGGGGCGGGTTTGGCTATGTGTATTTCGTTGGAGAAGAACTGCGCGGTAGCAAGGCTTAATTCGGGGCAGTTGTGCCTGACCCAAGCGGCGTGAGTGTCGTTGATATTGCTGAGAATATAAAAAGGTATGCCTGCTTGGTGCAACTGTCGGAGAAGGAGTGCCTTGTCAGGTCTGAAAGGCAGTAGCATAGCGAACCATGCATCAAGCAGTTGCTCTTTGGTGGTATCAGGTCTGCAAACTTGCAGGGCGGTGGAGAGGAACTGGTCGGTGGTTATTTGTCCTACTTGGTAAAGGTCAATAAGTTTGGAGTCGTGTCCGCCGAGCAGGGCATCGGCCGTGATAAGTGAAGAGGCTGCCTGTCGGGAGTCTTTTTTGTTTTTATCCAGCAATTGTGCAAACGCCTGTAGCGAACGCTTGGGGTCAATATCCACGAGAACGTGGCCAAGATCAAATAGCAGGTTCATAGTTAGTTGGTGAAGGTTGGAAGATTTATTTATTTGAAGGTTCAGGATTTTGGGGTGGTAAATTCCTCATCCCAAGTATTGTGGGTTATTCCCATAAGTTTTTGCATCTGCCGGTGTGATTCGTGCAGCAGCCGTTGCACCTCCGTACAGCGGGGCCGGGTGGTGTCGGGAACGACAGGGTCGCCTATCTCTACTGTGATGAGAGGGCTGTTTTTAGGTCCAAAGAGACGATATATGCCGGTTCGTGGACGGAAATTGATTGCGCAAGGGAGAAGAGGCATGTTATATTTGTATGCCATTGAGAAAGCTCCTTTTTGGAATGGACGCAAGGGTTTGTAGAAGTCCCATCGCGCGGCTTCAGGGAAGATATGAAACCATGATTTTTGTTCGTGGTAGGCATCGAAAGCGGCATTGAACTTTTTCATTGCTTCGAAATTGTTTTCGGGGATAGGGATACCGCCGACGACATGTAGGAAATAGTTGACGCGTGTATTGAAGTTAGGCGCAAACATAGGTATTTTGGTGGTTGGTTTGGCGTGTGTGGCTATGAGTACAGCGGGGCAGTCGAGAAAATAGACGTGGTTGGAGAGTGTTATGGCTCCGTTCTTGAACAGGTCTTTGTATTGACGCAGTTTGTGTCTGCCGTGTACGCGCATTCCCATACATAGTCTGAGATAGATACCAAGCGAGATGTAGAGAATAAATATATATGACCAGAAGATGCGCCAACGGTTGTGGAACGAGTTGTCATAATAGGGATAGTTCTCGTCAATATCCTCTTTGTGGATTTGGTTCATAGGTTTGAGCCTTGCGTGCGGGTTGTCCTGCGGATAGGATTTGCCTGTTTCGGGGACGAGAGTGCCGGGTGTGACTTGGAGTGAGTCGTAACGGATATTCATAATGGTTTATGGTTGTATGTTAAAAGTTGAAAGGAGTTTATAGCACGTATCGCACTTGCTTGAAATGGAAAGTCAGTTGCCGGTTGTCTTCAGTCAGCAGTTGTAGCTCGCCGGATGGGAGAACGGTTTGGATACGGGCAAGAAACTGGCGGCTGTTATGAAGGAGCTGTGGTGTGGAAGGTTCTGCTGAGACTTCCCTTTCTTCCCAAAGGAAAAGACCTTCACGCCGATACAGACATTTCATATATTCGTGAGCCACTTGTTGCCGGAAATTGGGGAAATCGTTCTTTGCGTTTGCGTTGAAGAGTAGAGAGCGATAACTCTGCAATGACAAAAGGAAACGCTGAAGAATGAGATTGCGCTCAATTTCGCAATGTGTTATTTGGCATAGTGATATGGGATTGGGGGCATCAGATAAGAATTTCGTCTGGTTGACGTTTAGTCCTACACCTGCTATTGAACAGCTGACTTCGCCACTTTGCCATATATTTTCGATTAGTGTGCCTGATAGTTTGAAGTTGCCGTAATAGAGGTCGTTGGGCCACTTGATGGCCAATTGCGGTTGTTCTTTTTCGGGAAGAACGAAAAGTGTGGCTTTATATATAGCGAGACTGACTATTTGTGTGATGACGAACTGATCCGAAACAGGAATATGCCAATCGCGAATGAGCGTGGAGAAGAGAAGGTTTTTGCCTTTTTCCGCTTCCCATCTGTTGCCTTGTTGTCCTCGTCCGGATGTTTGGTAGTCGGCAATGATGGTGAAGAGGTCTTCGCGGTCGAGGTATTGCTTACGCAGAAGACGGTTTGTACTATCTGTTTCGGCGATATACATCGATGAGGTATTTTTCAATGACGTTTTTTATTTCCGTCGATTTGCCTATTGCACTGCTGATCATGACAGCAAAGACCCATCGTCTGCCATCGGGCAGTTCGATGTATCCGGCATAGTTTTTGGTTCCTGCGATGGTACCGCTTTTAGCGTGTACACGACCTTCCAGTTCTGTTCCGGCGAGTAGTGAGCGCAGTGTGCCTGTACGTCCGCTGACCGGCAGCGACTCGTAGAAGGCATCGCGGTTGGATGACGCGGACATATAGGTGAGTATGTCCACTAACGACTCCGGGCTGATGGCGTTTTGCGGAGCAAGACCGCAACCGTCTTTGATAGTAGCACCCATAAGGTTGACACCACGGTTACGCCAATAGTTACGCACCATCTTTTCCGAATTGTACAAAGTACAGGGAGTTCCGAGCCTGGCACCGAGCAGACGATAGAGCATTTCGGCGTAAAGATTTATGCTGTGTTGGTTCGTTTGGACAACTATCTCACCGAGCGGTGTTGAGCGGTGAGTATATAGTTGTGTCCGCGGCATAAGGTTAGGTTCGGATATGTATGTAGCCTTTCCGTTGATGGTTATACCGGCCTGTCTGAGTCTTGATGTGAAATGCTGTGCAAGCAGAAGTCCCGGATTAGGAAGGTCTCCACGTACACCGAACTGCCCGCGGTTGGAAGGTATAGCCCCGACAAGATAACGCTTGAAGTTGTAAGGCATACCGTGAATATAGGCACCGTCTTCTTGAATGGACGTACAACGTATATGGTTTTCAAACTCAATTTCGGGGACTTCGGGGACGGTATAAAGGACTTTGGCGATGGTGCCTGTCTCGTTGCTGCGCAGGATGACATTCATCGTGTTGTCCATATATGCGAGAGAATAGATACCCGGAGCATAGTAGTTGCCCGCGTCTTCCCACAGCCAAGCTGGATTGAGGGCGTCTCCATTGAAGTATGAAACGTCGGCCACTATGTCACCGTTGATAGTTTTGATGCCGGTGTCACGGACTGCTTTAGCCCACGTTTGCAGGAATGTTTGTCCTTGCTTGGCACTTCCGAGTACGGGATCCCCATAACCGTGAATGTAGAGATTGCCATTGAGAGTGCCGTTGTCTATTTTTCCGCTGTATTCGAGAACAGTGACGAGACATGAGTCTTCACCCATTATCTCAAGAGCGGTAGCGGTGGTCAGTATTTTCATAACGGAAGCAGGCGGAATGGCATTGCTTTTGCGGTATGCTTCTATTTCCTCACCGCTACGGAGGTCGCGTATATAAACACCTATGTTTGCATATCGTGTATGCGGGTCGTCAAGGAATATGGATATTGATTCAGACTGTCCGGATGCCAGCAGCGGCAAAAGCGACAGGAAGAGCAGCAGTTTTTTCATTTCTTTATTCCTTTCTCCACAGCTTGTCTTACTATTTCCATAGCTTCGTTTTTGTCTTCTGTCTGTGAAATATCAACAGGTTCTCCTATATGCAGATGGACTGGATGACGATGAACGAAGTATTCGCCTTTTCGCTGAACGTTATAGCAACCCGATAGCGAGAGCGGAATGACGGGTAATCCGAGATCGAAAGCGATGCGGAAGGCTCCGCTATGGAAACGTCCTAACTGTCCGTCTTTTGAGCGTGTGCCTTCAGGGAAGATGACAGTGCAAACACCATCGTGCAGTTGTTTTTTTATCTCAATGAGGCTTCTTGCGGAGGACCGTGCGTTTGAGCGGTCAACAAATATGTGTCCTGCCGCTTTGCAGGCTGTTCCTACGAAAGGAACTTTGCGCAACTCTTTTTTCATCAGCCACTTGAAAACAACGGGCAGCCAGCCGTAGATGAGGAAGACATCGAACATCGATGAGTGGTTGGCAACAAAGACGTAGGACTGGTTAGGGGCGATGTTTTCCAATCCATCAACAGTGACGGGAATAAAGAGCCAATAAAAGAAAAGGCGGCACCATAGAATCTGTACCCAATGGATTGGCTTGGAATTGTGGAAAGGAAAGAAAATCATAGTTATGATGGCGCACATCAGAGTGTTGAAAACGAGGATGGGCAAAACGAGAATCTGGTAGATGCAATAAATGATGCGTAACATAATTTATAAGGTATTTAGTCGGTTGTGTATTTTTGCATAAATCCGCGATAGAGTGCGCATATACGTCTTATTTCTTCCCATGTGTCGTCTGACAGTTTGGTGCCGATTATTTCTACCACCCGTCCGGCGGCAATGGTACCTATTTCAGCGCAACGCCGGAGGTCAAAACCATCGCTCAAGGCGTGAAGGAATCCTCCTGCATAGAGGTCTCCGGCTCCGGTGGAATCTGTACAGGAGGTGGTGATGGCACCTATATGGCACATATTGTTGCCTTGCTGGACATAACTGCCTTTTTTCCCGACTTTGACAACGGCTATATCACATTCTTGTGCTATCTTTGCAACGGATTCAACAGGATTAAGATGCGTGTAGGCAAAACTCTCGTCTTCATTGGCAAAAACTATGTCCACGTATCGTTTTATCAGATTTTTCAGGAAAAGGTGGTTTTCATTGACAACATTGTAAGACGCGAGGTCAAGCGAAACCATACATCCTGCTTCTTTGGCGAGACGAATGGCTTTTTCGATTAGTTTGTTGTCTTGAACCATATAGCCTTCTATATGGAAAATGTCGTAGCCTGTGAACGCCTCTTTCTGTATGTCATCGGCATTGAGGTCGGCAGATGCACCGAGGTAGGTGGCGAATGTCCGTTCACCATCGGGAGTGATAAGCACAATACTGCATCCAGACATCTTGTCGGAGGTGAAAAGAATAGGTTTGACACCGTTTTTCTTGAGGTCGTCACGGTAGAAATCGCCTACTTCGTCGGCACCTATCTTGCCGATGAAAGCGGCTTTCCCGCCGAGTTGGGTGATTGCTGTGACTGTGTTGCTGGCACTGCCACCGGCTACTAAACGTCTGCGTACATTGAGAAACCGCTGCTGGATATATTCCGCTTGCTCAATTGAGATAAGGTTCATACTGCCTTTGGGCAGCGAGAGTTCGCGCAAATCTTCTTCTTGGACTTGTAAGAGAATGTCTGTCAGCGCATTGCCTAATCCTAAAACCTTTTTCATAAGTGTGGTTGTATTCGCTTAAAGTATCTTTTTCCCTACGCTTGGCAGGATGTATGAGATACATTTGGTTTGGAAAAAACGCGCAAAGATAATGCTTATTTTATAAAAAATGTAAAAAAAAATTTGGTAGTTCAAAAAAACACCGTACTTTTGCAGCCGCTTTTGAGAGAGTATGTACTCTTGAACAAGAGCGGAATATATCAGTACGAGCTTCCTTAGCTCAGTCGGTTAGAGCATCTGACTGTTAATCAGGGGGTCCTAGGTTCAAGTCCTAGAGGGAGCGCAAGAGGAAAGAAGCAACAGGATGAGGTTGTTTCTTTTTTTTTGCACCAATATGTGATTTACAGGTTCGCTTTTTTAGCATAACTTTCGGTGTATAGGTCAAATGGTGCAAAACAGCGGACTAAACCAGTCACCTGATCAGTGGCTGGTTTTGTCCGCTGTTTGATTACAAAGGTTATCGAAAATTCACTCCACAATCAACTACTTTTCAATCTTCACCAACAGCGAAACACCGTTTATCTCGATTTGTTCGCCATCTGAAAGATTCGTAGTGATTAACTCTGTGGCAAGTACTTGGGAAGATATATAGTCATGAAAATGCTCAACTACCGCATCTGTCTGCTTGTGCGAAGAGAGCGAAACACGTATGCGGTCGGTCACTTCAAAGCCCGATGACTTACGCAGGTTCTGGATACGGTTAATCAGTTCACGGGCTATACCTTCCTCTATCAACTCTTGTGTCAGCTCAATATCAAGAGCTATAGTCAGTTGTCCTTCGTTAGCCACGAGCCATCCGGGCATATCCTCGGTTGCAATCTCAACATCTTCCTCTATCAACTCATAACCACCTGTCTCTGTCCTCACTACAAAATGACTGTCCTTCTCGAAGGCGGCTATTTCCTCTTGTGTCATCTGTCCGATAGCCGCAGCGACAACTTTCATTTGACTGCCTACTTTCTTTCCTAACACTTTGAAATTGGGACGTATCTTTTTGACAAGTCTGACTGTGCTGTTGTCAGCATCCACAATTTCCAATTCTTTGACATTCACTTCGCTACGTATAAGGTCGCTAACGTGGAGCAATGCTTCCTTCATATCCTCATCGGCAGCGGGAATGACAGCTTTTTGGAGCGGCTGACGAACGTTCTTCTCTGCCCTCTTCCGAAGCGACAGAATCATTGAAGTGGCTTGTTGGGCCAGTGACATCTGTCTTTCAAGCAACGTATCAATCATGCTCTCATTGGCCTCGGGCCACACGCTCAGATGCACACTCTTACCCGTAAGGTCGCGATAGAGTCGGTCGGCAAAGAAGGGGGCATTAGGAGCCATCAACCGGGCAATGGTGGTCAGGCAAGTATAGAGAGTGGCGTAGGCTGCCCTCTTGTCATCGTTCATCTCACCTCCCCAGAAACGCTTACGGTTAAGACGGACATACCAGTTGGACAATTCGTCTTGCAGGAAATTGCTGATTGCACGTCCCGCACGGGTCGGTTCGTATGCCTCATAGCTGACCGTTACCTCTTTCACCACCGAATTGAGACGTGACAAAATCCAGCGGTCAATCTCGGTCAATGCGCATTGCTCGATATCAACATTATCCTGTCGCCATCCGTCAACATTTGCATAAAGTGCAAAAAATGAATATGTGTTGAACAGTGTGCCGAAGAACTTGCGACGTATCTCATCCACACCTGTCTCGTCAAACTTGAGATTCTCCCACGGCGATGAGTTGGTCAGCATATACCATCTGACGGCATCCGGTCCGTAGGTGTTCATCGCTTTGAACGGATCAACAGCATTACCAAGATGTTTGGACATCTTGTTGCCTTTCTTATCAAGCACCAATCCGTTGGAAATGACATTCTTGAACGCTACTGTATCATCTATCATCGTATGTATGGCATGCAGTGTGAAAAACCAGCCACGGGTCTGATCCACACCTTCGGAAATGAAGTCTGCCGTTCTCGGGGAATCGGCGTTTTCAAAAGGATAGTGGTTCTGGGCGTATGGCATAGCTCCCGAATCAAACCATACATCAATAAGATCCGCCTCCCTCTTCATCGGCTTGCCGGAAGGACTGACTAATACAATATTATCCACATAGGGACGGTGAAGGTCTATAACATCCGGGGCGTAGTTGGCATCCGAATAATCGCCTGCCTTATGTCTCTGCCACGGATTGGCTGGCATCAAACCTGCTTTGACTGACTTGTCTATCTCATCAAACAATTCTTTGATTGAGCCGATACAAATCTCTTCTTTGCCGTCTTCCGTACGCCAGATTGGCAAAGGTGTCCCCCAATAACGCGAGCGCGATAAGTTCCAGTCGTTCAAGTTCTCAAGCCACTTGCCAAAACGTCCCGTACCTGTCGATGCAGGCTGCCAGTTGATGGTCTGGTTAAGAGCAATCATCCGCTCACGGGCCATTGTCGAGCGAATGAACCACGAATCCAAAGGATAATAAATAACGGGCTTGTCTGTGCGCCAACAGTGAGGATAATTATGCACATGTTTCTCTGTGCGGAAATTGTGTCCGTTCTGCTTCAGTTCGATACACAAACGAATATCTAATGTCTCCGCTTTCTGCGCGGCAGCCTCATCATACTTGCCATCTGTCGTAAACTGCGGGTCAAAAGCATTCTTCACCCACTGACCGGCATACTTGCCATAAAGTTCCCTGTCAACGCGTGTACGAACAAACTCCTCGTCCAAATCCTCTATACGCCAGAACTTGCCGGTAAAATCCACCATCGGACGCCAGCCGTATTCCCGTGTCAGCAGATACATCCCCGGTATGCCTGCCGCTTCAGACACACGCTTGTCATCAGCGCCAAAAGTGGGAGCGATATGCACAATACCTGTACCGTCTTCGGTCGTCACATAATCTCCCGCTATGACGCGGAAAGCGCCTTCACCTGGATTAACCCACGGAAACAGCTGCTCATACTCTGTTCCTACAAGATCCTGACCCTTGTATTCGGCTATGATTTTTACACTTGCATCTTCGCCTTCACCCGTTGCCAGCTCCTTCAGATAGGCATTTACACGCTCCTTGGCAAGTATAACAGTATATCCATCCTGTTGAACCTCAACATAATCAATTTTCGGACCTACGCACAAGGCTGTATTACTCGGCAATGTCCACGGAGTGGTTGTCCACGCTATGATATACCTTTCTGCATCATTATCCCCACGCTGACTGCGTATCTTGAACTTTGCGGTACATGTCGTGTCTTTCACATCGCGATAACACCCGGGCTGGTTCAATTCATGGGACGACAAACCTGTCCCTGCAGCCGGACTATAAGGCTGGATAGTGTAACCCTTGTACAGATAACCCTTGTCATACAACTGCTTGAGCAAATACCAGAGAGTCTCTATATACTTGTTGTCGTAGGTTATATACGGATGCTCCAAGTCAACCCAATAACCCATCTGACGGGTCAGCGCATTCCACTCTTTAGTGTATTTCATCACCTCACTACGACAAGCGGCATTGTATTCATCAACCGAAATCTTCTTGCCTATATCCTCTTTCGTTATGCCCAGCATTTTCTCCACACCTAACTCTACAGGCAAACCGTGAGTGTCCCATCCCGCCTTGCGACGGACGGTATAACCCTGCATAGTCTTATAGCGCAGGAAAGTGTCTTTAATCGTTCGAGCCAGCACATGATGGATACCAGGCATTCCGTTAGCGGAAGGAGGACCCTCAAAAAAGATGTAGTCACCCTTCTTCTCTCTGTCGTTCTTTGACTCCTGACTCTCTGTCCGGTGGAACAAATCCTCTTTATCCCAATCCTTCAATACCTCTTCACTCAAAGCAGGTAGATTCAACTGCTTATACTCTGTAAACTTTTTCATTCAATATGGTTTTATCCGGTTTAACGCGCAAAGGTAGAGTATTTTTTTATTATTTTGCCGATTTTTTTTATTAAAATGCTGTTTATATGTTATTTTTACTACTTTTGCGACGTATTTGAAATTTTTATCCTATGAAAAATAGTATTTCTACGGTTTTTGCGCATTTGTCACGTACCTTGTTAGGCTTGGTGTTCGTTTTTTCAGGTTCTGTCAAAGCCATTGACCCTCTCGGAACAACCTACAAAATAGAAGACTACCTTAAAGCATTCGGAGGATTTTTCACCGACCTGATGCCTCTTGCACAAACTGCGGCACTCTGTCTTATAACTGTCGAATTCGTTCTCGGTATATGTCTCATTATGAACATCAAACCGCAATGGACCTCGTGGCTGGCTTTCGCTTTCTATCTGGTGATGACACCGCTCACGCTCTACATAGCCGTCAATAACCCCGTCAGCGATTGCGGATGCTTTGGCGAGGCTGTCATCCTCACCAACTGGCAGACTTTCTGGAAAAACGTCATACTGCTCATTTTGGTCATCATCTGGCTATATACAAAAAAACATGCACCCGGACATTGGATATGGCAAGTGGAACTCATTGCCACCCTGCTCTCAATCGCTATCGTCATCGGCTTTATGATTTGGACGCTGCACCATCTGCCCGTTGCTGACTTTCGCCCATACAAAGTTGGGAACAACCTGCCCTCACTGATGGAATACCCCGAAGATGCCGAACAAGACGTTTATGAAGTAACTCTCATATACGAAAAAGACGGTGTGCAACAGACCTTTACATTAGACAATTACCCCAAAGGCGATTCCGCTTGGACTTTTGTCAATCAGCAGTCCACACTTGTCAAAAAAGGTTATGAGCCGCCCATTCACGATTTTGACATACTCACCGCCGAAGACGACAACATAACATACGATTTGCTCGAGTCGGAAGAGCCGGTCACACTGATAATTATGTACGACCTCAAAAAAACAGAGACTGACAATCTCGATAAAATATCCGCATACCCTGCTGACAGCAAATACTATATCACAGGCAGCGGTATAGACGACATCATCTCATTCTGCTTGCAGCACCCCGGATTTAATGCCGAAGAGTTTTGCACGTGCGACCCTGTCACTCTCAAAACTATCGTCCGTGCCAACCCCGGAATAGTAGTTATACAAAACGGAGTGGTACAACAGAAATTCAACGCAAGAGACTGGAAATAGATCTGTCCATGACCAAAACAGCACCTATGTAAACCGCTGTCAGACCGGTGCCGATAGCCATTCGCGTCCAAGTTCCCATACCGTTAAAGGCATAATAGACTGCCATAACCAACAGACAACTGACTGTTGCTATGGCTATTCTTTTCTTATCGTAAGGTATAACCAGATGACGCTTGCCTGTCACGTATGACAACACCATAATGACAAAGTAACATACCAACGATGCACCGGCTGATGCCATATAACCGTACTTGGGTACCAGGACAACCTGAATAACAAGAGTAATGACCAATCCTATCAAGGAGAACCACGCCCCCCATTGGGTCTTGTCAGTCAGTTTGTACCAGAACGACAGATTGAAATATATACCCTGAAAAATATAAGTCCATAACACAATAGGCACTACACGCAGACCCTCCCAATAAGACGGTGCAATCAAGTACTTAAGCAAGTCTAAATACACCACCATCCCGATCATAATCAAGTACGAGAAATATATATAATATTTCATCGCATCCGCGTATGCCTTAAGCGAGTCTTTCTCCTTCTGCTTGGCAAAGACAAACGGCTCGTATGCGTAACGGAAAGCCTGCGTGAACATCATCATCACCATCGCCACCTTGAAGCATGCACCGTAAATACCCAATTGTACCTGCCCATCTTCTCCCGGATACAGGAATGGAAACAATATCCTGTCAAGTGTCTGATTCATTATGCCGCACACTCCTAATACCAACAACGGCAACGAGTATCTTAACATGCGTTTAAGCAACTCTCCCGAAAAATTCCTCTCTGCTTTTCCTCCGGACAAAATAGTTGGCAGCAAACACAACGTCTGTATCCCGGTCGCTAAAATATTTGCCACAAACACATATCCCACTCCGTAATCAGGATCATACCAACTGCTTATCAAACTGCTTCCTTGCCAACGCGGGCACAACACCAGAAAGAAGATATTCAATAATATATTGAGAAAAACAAACAGCAGTTTCAAAACTGCAAAACGAACAGCCTTTTTCTCATACCGGAGATACGCAAACGGAATGCAGGCAAAAGCATCCATCGCCACTACAATAGCCAGCAGTCCGACAAACTCACCGTGGTCACCATAACCTAACAAACCCGCTATCTGACCCCTGAAAAACCAGCAGACTACAGCAAACAACAGCGATGTCACACCTATACACGTCATCGTTGTACGATAAACAGTAGTCGGATTATTGCCTTTGTCATTGGCGAAACGGAAAAAACCCGTCTCCATGCCGTAAGTCAATACAACAAGCAGCAATGCCGTCCAGGCATAAAGATTGGTGACAATGCCGTAATCCGATTGTTGCGCCAATATATAGGTGTATAACGGCACCAGCAACCAGTTCAAAAACTTTCCTACTATTGACGAAAGACCATAAATAGCGGTCTCTTTCGCCAGCAAACGCATCGCACTACCTTTCATTGGGCTTGAACTCTCCGTATTCTTCAAATGTATAATTCAGAAAATCATTCATCGGCTTGGCTGCCTTCGCGATATCAAGAGCCAAAGAAACAAAATCCTTGTCACATACCTGCTTGTCTGTCAGACGTGTGGAAAATGTGAAACTCTTCCTCTTGAGCCAGTCAATATGCACAAAATCTTGAGGAAAACCGGCAGGTCCCTTCTTCAACATCCATTGGGTGTCAAAATCATCAAAATATCGCTTCCAGCTCTTGCTGCTCATTATCTCCTCCACCTCCTCATAGTTGGCATATACCTCTTGTCGCAACGCTTTCAGCAAATCCGTTGAAGGGTTCCATATTCCACCCGCAAACATACAATTACCGGGCTGTATATGAATATAATAACCTCCTCTCATCGACTTCTTGCCGCCCGTATTTGGCTTGCCGGGAGCAGCAGCAGCGGGGAAAACCCCAAACCAGTCCTTGTACGGACGCTTGTCCTTCGAAAAACGCACATCCCTGTATATGCGCCATATACAATCCTTCGGCTTCAAACCGGTTAATTGGGAATCTGTCAACACCAAACCACGCAGATACTCCTCTGAAAACTCTATAAAACGCTTTCTGCAAGCCTCATATCGCAATCTGTTTGCCTCAAACCACTCGCGGTTGTTATTTACTGACAACTCCGACAAATAACTCAATATATCTTCCATATTCGGTTTATATTCCTGCACTTTGTGTTCGTTCTTGAGTGCCTTCTCTCATCATATCATCTGTTCCAGACACTCCTTCAAACTCTCTGTCCAATGAGGTATGCTGACACCAAATGTATCTTTCACTTTCTGCTTGTCCAACACACTGTAATGCGGACGGGGGGTCTTATATACATATTCGTCCGAACGAATAGGTATTACCCGCGCCTTATATTTATTTTCCCTTTCATTCGCCTGACGCAGTATCTCTACCGTAAAATCGTACCACGAGCACACACCCTCATCAGTCACGTGATAAGTGCCTCCATGCCATTCATCAGCATCTAATGCCGCATATATGACCCGCGCCAAATCTCCGGCGTATGTGGGAGAGCCTATCTGGTCATATACCACCCTCAACTCATCCTTTTCCGCGCCGTATTTAAGCATCGTTTTCACAAAATTCTTGCCCCAAGGCGAATATAACCATGCCGTTCTGAACACTATCGCATCCCTGCTCCATTCCTTTAGTCGTTTCTCTCCTTCCCATTTGGTCCTGCCGTATGCGGTCCTCGGTGCCGCCGCATCTGTCTCCCTGTAAGGCAGCCAGCCCTCACCCGAAAAAATATAATCAGTCGATATGTGTATAATCTTCCGTCCGGTTCGCGCCAGGTTCTCCACTGCATCCGCATTAACCCTCAAAGCCGCAGCCTCATTCTCTTCCGCACCGTCCACATTGGTGTATGCCGCACAATTAACAATCACATCTGTCTTTTCTTTCTCCACCAACCGTTTGACAGCCTCACCGTCTGTCAAATCCAGTTCATCTATATCCACATATACATAACTGTGTTTTGTGTGTTCAACGCTCAGACGACGCATCTCTGTACCCAACTGCCCTTTGCAGCCTGTAACCAACACTCTCATATTCGCGCTTTTCTCAAATCGTTAAAACTCAATTAGCGTATCCCGCAACCTCGGATAAACCTTGTCCTTGTCGCTCAAGATGCGCGCACTTTCAGGCACACGCCAATCGATATCCAGATCGCTGTCACTGAGCAATATGCCGCCTTCCGACTCCTTGTGGAAAAACCTGTCACATTTATACATGAACAACGCCTTCTCACTCAATACCGAAAAACCGTGGGCAAATCCGTGGGGTATGAACATCTGACGATGGTTGTCATCGCTCAATTCAACACCATACCACCTGCCGTAAGTCTTTGACCCTTTGCGCAAATCAACCGCCACATCAAATACACAGCCTACTGCACAACTCACTAACTTGGCCTGGGACCATTCGCCTCTCTGAAAATGCAAACCACGGACCACACCATACGAACTCATCGACATATTATCCTGCACAAAATGCGCATCTATGCCTGCCTCACTGTAGCGTGACTCATTAAAAACCTCAAGGAAAAATCCCCTCGAATCGCGAAAAACATCCGGCTCAATCACCAGCAAGCCTTCTATCGGAGTCTCTGTTATCTTCATAACATTAATGTGTTTCTATTTGTGCCTCTGCGTTTTGCAACAAGACTGACATATATTCGTTTTCTCTTAACTTGTTCAAGTACCATTGCATATCCTCTTCTTTCTCAAATCCGCTTATTATCACCGCACTGATTCCTGTTCCGTAGTTCAACTCCGACTGCAGGTCAAAGTCCCTGATCAGGAACTGACTGAAATTATATACAGCCACCTCATACAGCAGGTTGTTCAGTTTGGCTTCATCTTTTGCTATTACAATGGCTATCCTGTTCTCCTTGTCTTCAGCCTCCTGTGCTGCCGTTTCAGCCGCTGTCTGGGCTTGCTCTTCCTGTCGTGCATCCTCCAACGATGTCGGCGAACCGCCAGTCTGTGCAGTCTGACCCTCACCCATCATTGCAAGCATCGACTTGGCCATCGCACTCAACTCGTGATTAGGATACTTGTCCACCATCTCCTGCAAACTCTCTACAAATGGCTGCTGACCCTCTGTCCTCGCCACGCCGACTGCGCTCAGGAACATAAACCTCGGCATCAGATACGATTGCGGAAAACGTGACTCTGCATACTCCTTGTTTGTCTTCACCACATCATATCTGCCATCCCTGTATGCGGCGTATGTGTCTTCATAAACGGAATCTTGTTCCTTCGCCATCCTGCGTAATGACTCCAGATACTGCGGATCTGACACTATTCTTGCCTGCTCCGTCTTGCCATACCGGCTCACTAACAACTGCTTGCACCGTTCCGCCTCCTTCTCGTCATCTTTCTTAAGTGCTGACAGGTATTGCCTGTATATCAGTTCCACAACATTCTCATTATTCGGGAAACGGCGTTCATAATCCTCCATCGACTCCCTGCTCAGTTGCAAATCTTCCAACCTGTCCCTGTAAACACCTGTCAATGCATACAAAGCGTCAGCAATCTGCTCGTTGGATGCCGCTATATCTTCCGCTGTCTTGGGTATCTGACGGAGATAATATTCAGGCTGGTACTTGTCCGGTGCCTTTTCCTCCTTGATACCGGTACCACCGGTCGAATCTGCTTTCATTCCTTCCTCTTGTTCCTCTGCCATGTCCTGCGATGAAACGGTTAGCGACTTGCTCGTCCTGCGCCAGTTATCCTCTAACGACCTGTTACCCCACTGCTTACGGAACAGACCCTTGCCTTTCTGAAGCAAATCGGCATTGTAGAAATACCAGCTGTTGTCACGCATACCGCCAACCATCAAGTCAGTATTGACCGACAACGGCTCATCGCCCAACTCCCTCTCACGCGCCTCTGCTGCCTGTTTTATACTGTCCGCCGCTTCCTTTGCCTTCAAGTCCTCTATCAGTTTCTCCACCACCGCCAACTGCTCCTTTTCACTCAACCCCGACAGGTACTGCAACGAGTCTTGAAGACGTATAGTCTGTACATACTGAACCAAATCTGACAACACATCCTGACGTTTCTGCACACGCTCGTAGGCATCGTTCTGATGACTGAGCAACGGCTCCGCCTCGCCGTAACAACGCGACGCGTCCTCATAATCCATACGCTCATAATACAGGTCACCGGCTTTCACCAATATCAATGCCTTGTCGGTTCCGCCGGACTTGCTGCCTTTTATTCCCTCCTCATAACACCTGAGAGCCTTGACTGTATCCTTGTTGGCAAGATATATGTTACCCATCGTGCCGTACAGCACGTCAAGTTTCTCCTTGTTCTTTTCCAGTCTCACCATACGCCTTAGCCGCTTCATTGTCTTCATTGTATCGCCTTGCAACTCATAATAACGCAAATGTGCCTGAAAATTCATCTCATGCTCAGGCTGCATGTCTATCACATGCTTGTATGCGTCTTTGGCCTGCTTGTTCTGACCTGCCCGTTGATACAACTGCCCCAGAACAAACTCAAAACGCGGCTTGTACAAACTCCGCTTCTCGCCCCTCTCTGCTACTTTCACAAAAGGTATGGCTTCCTGATAACGCTTCGACTTTATATGTATATCCGCACTCACTGCCGAATAAAACGGCTGGTTCTGACGCTTGAGATTATCCACCTTGACCTTGCTGAGCATATCCTCCGCATCGTATATCCAACCCATCTCACCGTATGAGCGAGCCACCCACAACTGACACATTGCCACCATATCGGGATCATTCTCATACAACCTGCTCACATAGTTAAACGTACCTATGCTGCCCAAAAAGTCTCCCTTGTGAAACTCTGCCTCTGCCAATAGCAGCCAGGCCCTGTACATATAAGGGTTAAACTCCTTGCTGCGTAGCCAGTTCTTGTATTCAGGGTCACTGCTGCGCTTATAATCAACCTCAGGCTTGACGTGTATCGAATGTAACTTGATGCACTTCCTGCACTTCTCTATACATTTCTCCATCTCACCCGTTGCTGTCTGACGAGAACTCTCATTGCTGATCGGATACAACGGTATAATACCCGAATAATCATCCTTGTTCGACTTTCCTATAGCCCGCAAACCGTCATTATAGGATATCTGACCGTTGAAATACACATTATGAACCACACGCATACCGTGATAAGCACGTGTGGCACCGGTGTTCTTCGTGGTCTTGCAACCACTCAACACTGTCAAACTCAACAAACTGAATACTATAAATACTTTTATCTTCATAATCCTTTTATATGCGATGGAGCGGCTACAAACTCCTTCAAGTACAAAGGCTCAAAGTATGCCACATCCACTGTCTGACCTTCTTCTGACTTTCTTATCGCAATTCTCCCCATCATTCGCGCATCCGCCCTTATACCCTTCAATAAACACAATTCCCTGACACCTGAATCATCTCCGCTCAATATCTCCTCACACTTCTCAGCGCCGTTGCCAAAATAATATATTTTTCCGGATGGCAGCCAATTGCCATCACTCACTACCTGCGCACGCAAACCCATAATCACATTCAACTCCCTGTCATACAATGCCGTAAACACTTCCATCCTGCGGGCGTCTATCATAGGGCACAACATCGAGCCGTCTTCTGTCTCGCCGCCCGTTAACGCGCATTCGCACAGCAGTTCCAACGTCGGTACCGATATCAAAGGCACTCCTAAACCGTATGCCAGTCCCTTGCCTGTGCTGACACCTATTCTCAACCCCGTATAACTCCCCGGACCGCTGCTGACCGCAACAGCATCTATTATTTTTCCTCTGTCTGAATTGTTACTGTCTGTGCCTGCCGGCCTCTTGCTCTCTCTTAATTCTCCAATCAATTCATCAACAAAACGCGGCAGCAGCTGCGAATGGTTGCCGCCCTCGGATATCCTCCATGACAGCACACCACGCTCCTTGCTCACCACTGCGGCCGAACATACATCCGTACTCGTCTCTATACACAACACTGACTTGTCCATACTGTCTGCTCACGGCATTACTGCTTGTTTCCTATAATAACCAAGCGATACGAAATAGCGCGCAAAAATAACATAATTGTTACATTCGCACAAATAGTAAATTCATTATTTATTTTTCGCAAGTTTGTTTGTCTCTGTTTCTTTATTTTGAAAATGTCACAATTTGGGTGGAATTGCAAAAAAAAGCATTACCTTTGCGGCGGCAAACCAACCATATACAACGATGAAAAACAGATTTATTTTGTGCGCGGCGATAGCCGTCGCAACAGTGGCAGCGATGACAGGCTGCAAGAAACAGACAGACAAAACAACCAACGACAAATTCAGTTACAACGTGGACAAATTCTATGATCTGGAGGTTCTGCGCTATCGCGTGGAAGGCTTTGAGCAGTTGTCGCTTCAGCAGAAACAACTGGTTTTTTACTTGAGTGAGGCGGCGTTGCAAGGCAGGGACATACTGTACGACCAGAACTGCCACTACAACCTGCGCATACGCCGAGCTTTGGAGGCGGTATATCTTAACAAGACCCGAAACGGCCAGAACACTCTTGAGAACGCTGCGGACGAACAAGACCGGCTTTTCGAGAAGTACCTCAAGCGGGTATGGTTCTCCAACGGCATTCACCACCACTACAGTGAGGACAAGTTCCTGCCGGAGTTCAGCCGCGAGTGGTTTGAAGCGGCTCTTGCCGAAGCGGGTTACACGCTTGACAAAGAGGTTATAGATGTTATGTTCGACCCCGCACTCATGCAGAAGCGTATGGCTCAGGCAGACGGCGTGGACCTGATAGCGGCATCTGCAGGCAACTACTACGGCGACGGTATGACGCAAGCCGATGCAGAGGCTTGGTACGCTGCCCACAAGGACAATTCGGAGCAGCCCAAATGGATAGGTCTGAACTCGCAGCTGGTCAAAGTGGACGGCAAGGTGGAAGAGCGCGTTTACCGCATAGGAGGACTGTACTCGGCGGCGTTGGAAAAAGTGGTGGAGAGTCTGCGCAAAGCGTTGGAGTTCGCTGAAACAGAAGAGCAAAAAGCGGTGATAGAGAAACTGATTGCCTACAACGAGACAGGCGATCTTGACACCTTCAATGAGTACTGCATAGCATGGGTTAAAGACCTCGACAGCCGGGTGGATTTCGTTAACGGATTTACCGAAACTTACGCCGACCCGTTAGGCATAACGGGTACTTGGGAGGCAATGGTGAACTTCAAAAATGTGGAATCAACCCACCGCACCGAACTTATTTCGCAGAACGCGCAATGGTTTGAGGACAACTCGCCGACTGACCCGAAATACAAGAAAGAGGAAGTCAAAGGCGTGAGCGCGAAAGTGATAACGGCGGCGATGCTTGGCGGCGACTGCTATCCCGCCACACCCATCGGCATCAACCTGCCCAACGCCAACTGGATTCGCAAAGAGTACGGCAGCAAGTCTGTCTCGATTGACAATCTCTCGCACGCCTACGACGAAGCGGCGAAAGGCAACGGCTTTGCGGAGGAGTTCGTCATTGACGAGGAGACGCGCAAGCGCGCCGAACAATACGGGACGCTGTGCAACGACCTCCATACCGACCTGCACGAATGCGCGGGACACGGTTCGGGCAAACTGATGCCGGGAGTGACAAAAGAGAATCTGAAGGAACACGGCTCGACCATCGAAGAGGCCCGCGCTGACCTGTTCGGACTGTATTATCTCGCCGACCCCAAACTGGTTGAACTGGGTCTGCTGCCTGACAAGGACGCTTACAAGGCGGGGTACTACCAGCAGATGATGAACGGACTGATGACGCAGCTGGTCCGTATCGAGCCGGGCAAGGACATTGAGGAAGCGCACATGCGCGACCGACAGCTGATTGCCAACTGGGTCTATCAGCACGCGGAGAACAAAGAGGTGGAGATTGTGGACCGTGACGGCAAGCACTACCTGCGTATCAACGACTATGAGGGTCTGCGCCGTCTGTTCGGAGAACTGCTGCGCGAGATCCAGCGCGTCACCTCTGAGGGCGACTATGCCGCTGCAAAAGAGTTGGTGGAGACATACGCCGTGAAAGTCAATCCCGAACTCCACAAAGAGATTTTGGAGCGTTACAAGAAACTTGACCTTGCCCCGTATAAAGGATTTGTCAACCCTGTCTATACGCTGGTTAAAGACGAGGCGGGCAACGTGACCGATGTCACTATCGGCTACACTGAAGGTTACGTCGAACAACACCTGCGCTATTCGCGTGACTATTCGTTCCTGCCGGACGTTAACTGATGGTCACTGTCTCACTTCCCATCTCCAAGAGTATAGCCAACCGCAGGCTCATACTGCAGGCTTTGCACGGAGACCCGCTGATGGGGGTCTCCGATGCTTCTTTTCCGGAAGATGTGAGAGTCATACACAACGCTTTGCGGGCCATACTGACCGCTGACGGAGGCACACTGGCTCTTGATACAGGCAACTGCGGTACCGCGATGCGTTTTCTGACCGCCTATTGCGCACAACTGTCAAACCGCCCTATGACCTTTGTTTTAGACGGCGATGAACGTATGCGTCAGCGGCCGATAGGGCAAGAGGTGGAAATGTTGCGGCAAGCGGGCGCGGACATTGGGTATCTGGGCGAAGAAGGTTTTCCGCCGCTGCGTATTATCAGTAGGAAACTGAAAAAACAAAAGATACATTCAGACGGTGAGCCGTTGCTATCGTCTCAGTTTGTGTCCGCACTGCTGCTGATTGGTTTGGAGGTGGAAACGGATGAACAGTCACCATATATATCTATGACCCGCCGGATAATCGGCCGTTACGGCTGTTCGCGCAGTTGCGACACGATAGAGCGTGACTGGAGCAGTGCCGCTTTTTGGTACGAATGGGTGGCGTTGCACGGTGGGGAGATTTTTCTTGAAGACTTGCAACCGTCTGTTTTGCAGGGGGACGAGTGTGTGAAAAATCTTTTTGCGCCGTTGGGGGTAAAGACTGCCTTTGTCAGTGAGCCGCAGCTCAAAGGGGTGGTTCTGACGCAGGACCAGTCCGTACGGCTGCCTGACAATTATGCGGTGGATTTCTCCGCATGTCCGGACCTTTATCCTGCCGTTGCACTGGCCTGCGAAAGGTTGGGTGTCTGTTTGCAGGCTGCGGGGACTGAACGGCTTGGCTGGAAGGAGAGTGACCGCTTGCAGGCTGTCGGACGGCATCTCACTTGTCACGACCACCGTATGGCGATGGCACTGATGGCGGCGGATATGGACTGTGATGACAAGGAGTGTATAGGCAAATCCTACCCGATGTTTTTGAGTCAGCTGCAAAAAGTCAGAGATAAAAGCGAATCAATTTGAGAAAAACGCAAACCGGTTGGGACAAAACTCAAACAGACTGTGCTGAAGGATTATACCATAGTAGTGGCGCGGCGAGGTATTAACGATGAGGGCAAGGGCAAGAAACATGCTCTCAGGAGGCTTGTCGCCGATGCGCGGACGGAGTATGTCCATTTGATGGACGACGATGTTTTGCCGCCTGCGGCATTGCCTGACACTCAGGCGGATATGGTCATACTGCCACTCCGGATGGAGTCCGACAGTCCCCACCCTGCTCTTCTTGAGCGGCTGCAGATTGCCGAATACGCCGCCCTGCAGTCGATCACTATGCTCACTGCCGCTAAAGGCAGGGCTGTCATGTGTTCGGGTGCCAACTTGTTGGTGCGAAGACAGCGGTGGATGGAGAGTTACGGGGATTTGCACGCGGAAATGGCGAGCGGCGACGATATGTTTTTGCTGGAGAGTTTCAAGCGCAGAGGATTGGCTATAGAGGTGGCGGACAGGCCGGAATATGAAGCCGTTGTCCGTCCCGTCAAGGGTTGGCGCGCTTTCTTTCGCCAGCGGATGCGCTGGGCAGGCAAAGCGGATGCATTTAAGGACAGGGACATACGCCTGTGCGGTATGGCTGTTGTGGCTGCCAATGTGCTGCAAGTGGTATGTCCTTTGGTGCTGGCAGTCAAATTCCCTGTTGAGTACAAGCTGGTCAGGAAGAGGGACAAGGACTCGCCGTGGTGGGTCATCCTGCTGCTGGAGTTGTTGTATCCGCTCTATATGCTGGTGAGTCTGACAGGAGGAATAGCCTCACGGCAAAAAAAATCCGCTTCTTTCTGACGAAAGTAATCTGTATTGCTTACCCGACCCGCTACAGATATACACACACAACATAGAGCCATGTCTGGCTCTATGTTGTGTGCTAAATAAAACAGATGTGAAAAACCGTTATTACTCTCCTGCGGCTTCTGTGTTATCTACGGCGTTGTCTGCAGCGGGCGCAGCGGCAGGCTGGAGAGCCGAAGCGGCTTCTTCCACTTGCTCGGTGATAGCGCTTTCATTGGTGGTTTGAACTTCCTTGCCTTTGCTTGTACCTACGGCAAAAATACTCAAAATAACGATGGCGGCGATGAGCGTCCAAGTGGCTTTTTCAAGGAAGTCTGCGGTACGGGGGGCACCCATTACCTGGTTGCCGCTTGCAAAACCTGAAGCCAAGCCACCGCCCTTGCTGTTCTGAACCAATACCAAAAGGACGAGCAGAATGGCGATAATAACGATAAGAATAGTTAAAAATGTATCCATAGTTTGTCTTTTTTTGTTTCCGTTTGGGTTTCTTTGTCAATTTTCGGTTTTGTCTTTAAGATGGAGCCGCGTCTTTTACTGGTACTTCTGTCTGTCAAAGTGCCTGCCCACTCAAAGACGCGGCAAAAGTACCACACTTTCATTAAACTTACAAATTTTTTGATTTTTTTCATTATTTATTGTCCTGTTCCTTCCCTATTCACTTCCTTATTTGTCGTAACTTGAAAAAATCTCTACTTTTGCGGCGCATTTGATTCGCAAGATAAATATGACATTAACCAATAAATCTGTTTTCGTATGAAACACATCAAACTTGTTCTTGCTGCAATGCTGATGCTGACCGGCTTGCAGGCTAAAGCGGAAAAGAAGGTTTATACCGCGTTCGATGAGAACACCGGCACAGTGACCTTTTACTATGACGACCTCATGGACTCCCGTCCCGGCATCAAAGAGTTGTATGAACCCGACGAGATGCATGTTTTTCAGCATTTTATGGAATACGACACAAAAATAAAGAAGGCGGTTATTGACCCATCGATGCAAGACGCCAACCTCACTTCTACCGCGCGTATGTTCTCAATCGGCTATGAGGGTAAGGGCTTGACAGCTTTGAAGTCCATCGAAGGCTTGGAGAATCTCAACACCGCCAATGTGACAGACATGTCCTATATGTTTGAAGACTGCCGGTTGCTCACTTCGCTTGATATGAGTCATTTCGAGACAAACAAAGTAACGAGTATGTGCGGTATGTTCAAAGGATGTGAATCACTTGCTTCACTTGATTTGAATAGTTTCAATACCACCAATGTAACTACCATGCGAAGGATGTTTTCGGGTTGCCATTCCCTTACATCGCTTGACCTAAGCGATTTCCATATCGTCAATGTTACAGATATGAGTGATATGTTTTTTGATTGCAGGTCCCTTGTTTCGCTTGACATAAGCAGTTTCTATACCGTCAATGTTACGGACATGAGATACATGTTTGCTTATTGTGAGAGTCTGAAATCTCTTGATATCAGTATGTTCCGTTTTGACAAATTGGAAGACACGGAATGTATGTTCCTTTACGATGCGGGCTTGAACGTCATTTATTGCAATGAGGACTTGAGCCAAAGCGAGACACTGAAGAACAGCAAGAGTATGTTCAAAGGATGTTATTCTATAAAGGGAGCGAACAGTACGACATACGACAAGGACTACACTGACAAGCAGTACGCCCAACCAGACGGAGGTGACCAGAATCCCGGATATTTCTCAAGGAAAAAAGAAGGCAAACTCGTTTATCTTGTTTTTAATGAGAATACCGGCACGCTGACTTATTACTACGATGATGAGATATACAACGATATCGAACGTCCGGGTATCAAGGAAGCGTACAAGACCGACTATTCCATCCGCATTATTGACTGCCACACCCGTGTCAAAAAAGTTGTCATTGATGCTTCTATGAAAGATGCTCCTCTCACTTCTATGCGAAGGATGTTTTGTCCGACAGCCAACATAAAAGAAAACGGGATGAGCAAGGACGAATACCGCTATCTGGAGAATCTTACTTCCATTTCCGGATTAGAAAATCTCAACACAACCGCCGTTACGGATATGAGTTATATGTTCAAGGGCTGCCGCAGCCTTGTTTCGTTGGACCTCAGCGGTCTGAACACTGCCAACGTAACGACAATGATAAATATGTTTGCTGATTGTTCCGCCCTTAAGACCATTCAATTTGGCGGTGATTTTACTACTGCAAACGTAACAAATATGTACGGTATGTTCAGTCATTGTGTATCATTGCGGTCGCTTGATTTGAGCCAATTCGATATTCGCCAACTGACAAATGCCACGAATATGTTTGCCTCCTGCACCGCTCTGAAAACTATATATTGCATTGAAGACTGGCAGCAAAGCACCACGCTTAAAGGGTCTTTGGAGATGTTCGTCGGGTGTTTCGCTGTTGAGGGCAACAAAGGGACTTGTTTTATTAACTCCAATCCTTCCGATAAGACCTACGCCCGTCCGGACGGAGGCAAGGATCGTCCCGGGTATTTCACGCTCTTGAGCGAAAACGCGCTCATTGACGGTGTATGCTATCTTTTGGACTACAAGACGAACACCGCACAAGTCCTGCCCCTGCCGGAAGGCAAGTACGAAGGGAATCTCTATATCCCTGATAAAGTGACGTGGTACGGCAAGAACTATCCTATAACCCGCATCGGCGACAACGCTTTCCGCAACTGCGACGGAATCACATCACTGACGGTAAGTTCCATTGAACCGCAGGCAGTAGGCACAAACGCTTTTGAAGGAGTGCCTACAGATATTTCCATCTATGTACCGAATGAGAGCCTGTCTGTTTACAAAGAGGCTGACGGCTGGAACGTATTCGCGGATATACACACGTCGGCATGCGTGATAGACGGTATCTGCTACGAGCTCAATTCCACCGCCAATACCGCCAAAGTAGTTGCTTTGCCGAAGGGCAAATACAAAGGCAATATCATTCTGCCTGAAGAGATATCCTACGAAGGAACCACCTACGAAGTAAGCAGCATCGGCACATACGCATTTGCACGCTGTAACGACCTACTCTCCGTTTCCATACCTTCGACCGTCACAGATATAGCGGAATACGCCATTGTAGGCAACCCTGCTTTGATGACCATCAATATCTCCGCCGACAACAGCACCTATAGTGATATTTGTGGTGTCGTATTCTCCAAAGACAAGAAGACACTACTTATCTATCCGACAGGCCGTTACGGCGGGTGGTACGAAGTACCTGAAGGTACAACTCGTATCGAGCATAACGTATTCAACGGTGCAGACCTCAGAGGTATGATTCTTCCCGAATCTCTCAAGGAGATAGGTGACTTTGCTTTCGACCAGATTCCCCACCTGCTCTGGATTGTCAGCAAAGCCTCCACACCTCCTGCAACCGAAGCAGCCACATTCTACGGTGTGGACAACCAGATACCGGTGTATGTTCTTGAAGAAAATCTTGAAGCTTACAGAGGGTCGAATGACTGGAAATACTTCAGCAATATCCTTTCGGGCATCCAGCATAATGTGCAATCAGGCGAATACTATTATGACCTATGCCTGTGGAATAATACAGCAGAGGTAGCAGGTCCTGTCAATTCAAAGATAACTACCGTTGATGTTCCGGAAGCCGTAGAGGTGCAACTCAACGGGTCAAGTAAATCCTTTGCCGTCAGTGCCATCGGTCGTCAGGCGTTTTACGGCTGCCAGAGCCTGACAGGATTGACTCTTCCCGAGGGTGTGAAAGAAATCAAGCCTTATGCCTTCGCCAAGTGCACCAAACTGGAGGAGATGGAACTGCCGTCATCTCTCACCACCATCGGCGAGAACGCCTTTGCCGGTTGTGCGTTAGAGGATGTGTATATCCCTGACGGGGTGACCACAATAGGCAATTATGCGTTTGATGATTGCCGCAATATGAAATGGATAGAGTTAGGCACCGGTGTCCTTACTATCGGGACAAACGCTTTCCTGAACGACGGAGAGTTGTTAGCAGTCTATGAAAACGGTGAAGACGCTCCCGTGCTCGGTAGGGACGCTTTTAAGAACTGCAAGAAACTGCAGGCCATCTATGTACCCTGCAATGCATTGGCTAACTATGAGAAGTTCTGGCTCCAGTACGCCGACTTGCTCAAGAACGAGGAGTTCTCTTACTTCACAATAACCGCCGCACCGTCCGAACACGGCAGCATTGAGGTTCCTGTCAGTTCGTGCTATCCGTACATGACCGCCATACCCGATGAAGGCTATGAATTTGTCCGCTGGAGCGACGGCAATACCGACAACCCGCGTCTGATGGAGCGTCCCAGCAAGGATGAGACCTACGGTGCTGTGTTCGACCATAAGAAATTCCTATGGCAGGTGGCAAGCAACAACGACGCATGGGGCTATGTCAGCACGCCGCAGACCGAATCCGCCTACCCTATCAACACGGAGATGACAGCAATAGCCGTGCCTAAAACCGGATACAAGTTCGTCAAATGGAACGACGGCAGCGAGGAAACTCATTACAACCTGAAACTGACAGAGGATACCTATCTTCGTGCCATCTTCATAGGAGACGACAAAGAGCCGGATGTTCCAGAGTTCAAGATAGAGGTAACAGCCGCAACAATCCGCTGGTATAAAGTCCCTGGCGCATACGTTTATACTCTCACCCTCTATGCGGATGAATCTTATACGGAAGAGACAGGCATGTATATCTTCGACCAGAACGGCGATATCATAGACTACATACCGGCGTCTGGAACTCCGCGCCGCGCCACGAAGGAGGAACAGGAAGAACATTTCCAATACACCATCACGGGCTTGAATGCCGACACCAAGTACTATTTCCGTATGCAGACACACAACGCGGAAGAGAAACTTATCTATACGGACGAGGGTGATTTCCGCACACTCAATGCGGCGGTATATGCCGTCATTCATCTTATCGATGCCATCGGCGAAGTGACCTACACCCCCGCTTGCGGCGTCAATATCCGTTTAGCACGGGAGGCATACGACGCGCTCAGCGACGAGGACAAGGCGCTCGTTACCAACTATGAGACGCTCACTGAGGCGGAAAAACAGTATGCGGAATTGGAGAAAGCGGCGAAGGAGACGGCTCTGAAAGACATTCTGGATGAGTACAAAACCGCTTTGGACGAGCTTCTGCAGGATAACGACACCGAGGAATGTCTGCTTGTCGTGAGCAACGCCAAAGACGCTGTTGATGCCATCCAATGGGATGACAGCAAGTCCTTCTCGGAGAACCTCTCCGCCATATACACTGCTTGTGTGGAGATCTACCTGCAGGCGGAAGCCGACCTTGCAGCCATACGGGAGAAGGAGACTCCCACTGGCATGGACGAGACCGCAGACGGCTCCGACCGCCCGCGCAAAGTCCTCATCCGTGGACAGATGTACATCCTTCACCACGGCGCAGTCTATAACGCTCAAGGCGCAAGAGTGAGATAAAACCACAGGCGCATACCGCGACATAAAGGCTGTCACAAAATCTGCCGCATAAAGGCTCTCACAAAGTCTGTCTCATATAGGCTGTGTAAGCCTGTCAAAAAGAACCGCTCTTCGGGGCGGTTCTTTTTTGCTGTATCCGGTTCATTACCTCCCGCCACCTGCACGTCTGTATCTCGGTTCTTTACGCATAATTTCTGCTACCTGTACGCTGTCTGTCTTATGCTATTCTTAGGTGATTCGTATGTTATTCGTATGTGATTACAATACATTCACAATACCCTCACCATACCTTAACCGTATCTTCGCCGATTGCTTCTACATGAATGAAGCCGTTTTCCGTGCCGTTTCAGTCCGAAACCGCGCTGAATATAAAATAATTTTGCATATCCCAAAAAAGTGCGGTAATTTTGCGCGCTTGTTATTATAAACCCTAATGGGAATTATTTCGACTTTATGAATGCTTTGCAACTGAATGCGGAAATCTATCGTAGTTTGGGTGTTCTTTCAGAGGACGAAAACATGCTCAGACGTGCTGCCAAATATCTCAAGCGTCTGGCGGCGCAACTCAAGCACGACCCGGCGTTGATGACTGAAGAAGAGTATTTCCGTCGGCTTGACGAGGCGGAAAAAGGACCTAAATACAAAATGTTGCCTGATGAATCATTAGACGACATGCTGACGCGGCTGGGGTATGTATGAGATTGAATATAGGGAGCAGGCGTTGTTAGACATCGCCAAACTCAAAAAAGACGAACCTTCTTCCTATAAGAAGGTCGTGTCTTTTATACAGGAGTTGAAAGAGCATCCCAAGACAGGCACCGGACACCCTGAACCGTTGAAAGGCAAACCGGAAGGAAGATGGTCACGGCAGATTAGCAAAAAGCACCGGCTGGTTTATCGTATTTACGAAACGGAAGTTGTTGTGCTTGTGATTGCCGCTTACGGTCATTAAAACGACAAATAACTCTAAACGTTGCCCCGCAACGCAAGGAGTACAACCACTTCGGAACAGCGCGGCGGCAACGGAACACCAAAAAGCAACAAACAATAATACAACAAACAATAATACGTATGAAAAAACTGTTTTCTTTATTGACCCTGATTCTGCTGTTTGCAGGCGGAATGCGTGCCGCGGAAATCTACGCCGTAGCGGACGGCACGACCGTCACGTTCTACTATGATGACAAGAAAGCCGAACGGGGCGGCGAACGCTACTGGGAACTGAGCTGGCTGGAGGGGAAAGGCAAATACGTGACAGAGACCAAAAAGGTGGTTTTCGACAAATCCATGAACTTGGCGTTCCCGACTTCCACCCGGGCGTGGTTCTGCAGTTTTCAGGTGCTGGAGGAGTTTGTCAATATCGAATACCTCCGCACGGACAAGTGTACGGACATGATGGAGATGTTCGCCGATTGCTATGCGCTCAAGGAACTTGACCTCAGTCATTTTGACACGAAAAACGTAACGAGGATGCAGTCCATGTTTATGAACTGCAAGGCGCTGAAGACCATTGACGTGAGCAGTTTTGACATCAGCCATGTGACCAACATCATGCTCATGTTCGCTTTCTGCAACGAACTGACCACCATCGTATGCGCGGAGGACTGGAGCAAGCACACATTCGAGTATTCCTCCAATATGTTCTATAGCAGCCCGAAACTGGCAGGCGGAAAAGGCACTGTGTATGACGCGGATCACATAGATGCCACCTACGCGCGCCCGGACGGCGGTCCCGAGTCGGAGACCCCGGGATATTTCTCCATCCCGAAAGTGAATACGGCATACACCGTCTTCACGATAGAAGACAACACCCTCACTTATTATTACGACGACCTCATAGAGTCCCGCGGAGGGATTGCCGATCCGATTGCCAACCGCACGCAA
The DNA here is from genome assembly GCA_024683975.1 of Paludibacteraceae bacterium. Lineage (GTDB taxonomy): Bacteria > Bacteroidota > Bacteroidia > Bacteroidales > Paludibacteraceae > Colicola. The sequence goes on along the minus strand of JAIKXR010000032.1, from coordinate 19,142 downwards.
TACAGTCAATATATGGAGCAAGTTGTCCGGATCGTGATAGACCCCTCGTTCGCGAACGCCAATCTGACCAGCGCCTACCAACTGTTCGGATTAGACGACAAGCATTGTTTTGTGAACGCGACAAGCATTGAGGGCATGGAGAACCTCAATACAGACAACGTGACAGACATGGCATATATGTTTGACGGCCTTCAATCCCTGAAATCATTGGATCTCAGCCATTTCAATACGGGAAAGGTGACAACTATGGCTTCCATGTTTTCTGGCTGCAACCGGCTGAAGGCATTGGATTTGAGCCGGTTCAACACGGATAAAGTGGAGAATATGAATTCTATGTTCGCATACTGTTCCTCTTTGACGGAATTGGATTTGCGCAGTTTCGACATCTCGAAAGTTACCAGCATGAGAGATATGTTCAATTCCTGTGGGTCTCTTAAATACATCACCTGCGACAAGAACTGGAGCGGCACTTCTGCCAGCAGTCAATACATGTTCTCGCATTGCTTTCTTCTGGTTGGTCAGAACGGCACAAGTTACAATGCTTATATAGCGGATGCCTCGTGGGCGCGCCCGGACGGAGGCGAAGGGAACGAGGGCTATTTCTGGAGCACCCCGCACGAGATATATGCCATTGTCAGCGATGAGGGCAAGACGCTCACCCTTTATTATGATACCCACCGCGAAGAGAAAGGCGGTGTGAGCGACTGGGGTACGGAAGCGAACAGATCCTCCGTGACCACCGTCGTGTTTGACGAGTCCTTTGCGGACGCCTTCCCTACCGGCACGGCAGGATGGTTCAGCGGCTTCGGCAATGTGGAGACCATCACCGGCATGGAGTATCTTAACACATCCGCCGTGACAACGATGAACGGCATGTTCCGCGGCTGCGCCTCGCTCAAGACCATTGACCTCAATTCGTTCGATGTGTCGCAGGTGTACGACCTGTCGCAACTCTTCGCCGGATGTACCGCTCTGACCGCCGTCTATTGCTACGACGACTGGACAGCCATTGTCCCGGAGGGATGTGTATCAGACGGTATGTTCACCGAATGTACCAATCTGGCGGGTATGGCGCAGACAGTCTATGACAGCAACTATACGGATATTTCCCGTGCGCGGCCAGACGAAGGACCCGAATCCGGAAAACCGGGATATTTCAGCGACAGGGAAGGCACTATTTATACCGTCTATTCCAAACATGTCCTCACCTATTATTGCGACCGCCTGCGTTCCACCCGTGCGGAGGAAGGGATTGTGGACTTCGTTGACAAGCGCACACGACAATTCGAGTATATGGATAAGGTAGAGGAAATCGTGCTTGACCCCTCGATGGCGAATGCACACCTTACCTCCCTCTCCGGACTGTTCTATTTAGAGGATGAGAAGCATGGTATCTACATGCCCTACGCAGAATCGATAGAGGGCATAGAGAACCTCCATACGGACGAAGTGACGGACATGCATTACGCTTTCTACCTCCCCGGTCTGGAGAAACTGGACCTCAGCACTTTCAACACCGCCAACGTGACGGATATGAGCCAGATGTTTGCGGGGTGTGTGGCTCTGAAAGAACTGAACCTCGGCAGTTTCAACACGGAGAATGTGGAGAATATGAGCAGTATGTTCTATAACTGTGTATCGCTGAAACAGTTAGACCTGCATCGATTCAACACCGGTAAAGTGAAAGACATGAGCGCAATGTTTTTGATGGAAATCGAAGGGAGCAAATTGGAAGAACTGAACCTCGCCAATTTCCAGATCAGGGACGGCGCCAAATTGGAAGAGATGTTTGCCGGTTGCCGGAAACTGAAGACCATCTACTGCAACTACGACTGGAGCACTGCCCTGTATGATGACATTGACGAGGATACGAAATATATGTTTATCGACTGCAATAGTCTGGTAGGCGGCAACGGCACGGCGTATGCGGAATGGAAGGTAAAAAAAGCCTACATTGCTCGTCCGGACGGAGGCGAAGGGAACGAGGGCTATTTCACCCTGCTGCCGCCGGAACTGTTTGCCGTCACACTCGTTGCCGAAAACGGGACGATTACGGTCGCGGAAGACGTTGACCTTGACAAGGTGGAGGAAGGCACGGTGCTTCACCTTACCGCCACGCCCGACGAGGGATATGAGTTTGCCGGCTGGACGAATTACAACCCCGAAACAGGACTCGTGGTGACAAGCGACACGACGGTCACCGCCGCCTTCACAAAGATTGTCGTCCTGCACACGGTGACTTACCTCGACTGGAACGGCGACGAACTCTACAAGGAGGATGTCATCGAAGGCGAGGACGCGAAAGGCCCGGCTGCCGACCCGGCACGCGACGGCTACACCTTCACCGGCTGGAGCAAGCCGCTGACCCACATCACCGCCGATATGACTGTGGTGGCGCAGTATGAGAAGAAGGAGTCCACCGCCCTTGACGAGACGGACGTCCACTCCCCCGCCCCCCGCAAGCTCCTCCGCAACGGCGTTCTCTACATCGAGCATAACGGACGACGCTACGACGCGACAGGAAGAGCCGTTCAGCAGTAGCGGTAAAAACATACAAAGAATCACGCGCACACCTGCGTATGTGAGAAAACACTTGTAAATTCGCAACGGAAACTGCCGAAAATCCGTTAAAAGAGTAGGCGTAACAAAAAACTTGTTATCATGAAAGTACGTTATTTGATTGTCACGACAGTTATCGCAATGATGATGGTTTCGTGTGGTGTTGACAACACCAAAATTGACCCCAAGGCGGTCAACAAACTTTACAACGAGAAGCTCGCAGAGTTGTGCATGGACAAAGTGTACACCACAATCGACACCGGTTACTATGAACTTAACGATGCGGAAGCGCGCTACAAACTGCAGCAATTGGCGCATGCCGGTGTTATTGAGTACAATGTAGAGCGTTTCGCTTGGTTCAACAAATGTACCGATATTAAATATACGGTTATTAAAAAGATTGATTACTACTGCAAAGACAATGGCGATTATATCGACCGGAAGGATGTGTATGGTAAAGGAGAAGAAATCTCCTATGATCTCGAAGAGCACTACATGGTTGATGTACGCATCAGCAGTAAATATAAATCCATGTTAGTAGATGCGCTTCCAGAGCCCAATATCGAAGATTTGGATATGGCTGCTCCTTTATATGATTATGAAGCTTTCCCGGAAGACAACTTGCAGAATAATGAAGCATGGCCGGAGATGGTGGCTCCGAAGATTCCGGATCCTCCGGTAGAGCGCAAGGACATCAAGTGCAAAGAGAAAAAAGAGACACCGAAGGCACAAAAAAACACCGTTCAAAGAAAAGAAGTGCCTCACGTTGAGAAAAAACCGAGATGCGTCTCGATTGACATGGCTACTACCAATCGCTACAAAGAGGCAAAAAATGCAGAGAAACACGGCAATGTACTTATTCTTGCGTATGAGATAACCGCAGTCAAAAGCCGCAATCTCCAGGTATTCAACAAAGAAGACCACTCGTTGGCCGCTCGTTGCGAAGTAATCGTTAAGTCCAAAAATGTGACACCGCAAGGACATATCCTCATGAATGATATCATTGATGGTATTCCTGCAAAAGTGGATGTCACTTTGACGTACTACGTGGACAAAGGTTGGGTGATTGATGCTAATGAGACACAGGAAACAAAGCAAGTGAAAAACAAAAAAGGGAAAATTGAAAACGTTACCACTACAGTATGTGAGTTCGCCAAACCGGAAATTGACCCGAAAAACGTTGTTAGAGAGTACCCGGATGAACCAGAAGACATGATATAATAACTTGATTCTTTTGACTTACCAGAATTACAGAAAAATCCCCGGCATCCGTCGGGGATTTTTCTGTGCAGGCTTGGATTTGGCGTGGGAAGAGGATTTGTCCTCGTCAAACGGATGACACTGCTGTAAACGAAGAGATAGAATCTTACCTTACTTCAAATCTGTGTTCATGCAGACCTTCAGGGTATTGCGCTGCACGGATGGTGTCACCAAGCATCTGCAAGTAACGCAACAGCACTTCAGTATCCTTCATGTTTTCCGTCATCATAGGCTGCGCATAGCGGAACATGCCCGATGCGCCCTTTGACAGTAGCGTGTAGTTAAGACCGGAGACGGTGTATCTTGCTTGGGGGTCAACAGGTCGCCATTCGCCTTTTTTCACCTCCACTTCCATATCTACTATACGTCTCGTTTCCCCTACACCAACAAACATCTTGTTTTCGTCCCACACCACAGAAGACGGAATAGTGGAATCAATGGCATACCTCAAGCCGCTGCATATATGGAAATCACCGCTCTCGACCGGATAAGTGGCGACACTCACCTCCATTGCGTCCAAAAGCTGCTGACCTGTCATACTCACTTTGGCAAGACGGTTGTTAAACGGGAAGAGCGATATGAGTTCGCCAACCGTTATCGTCCCTTGCATTATCGGCGCTCGCAGGCCTCCGCCATGGATAACGCCTATCTGTCCTCCGCCCACTGCACGCAGCGCGTCAGAAACGAAATCGCTCAGGTTGGTTTCCTGCCAACGTATGATACGTTTCTTTTGTGAGTCGCGGTCAAGCAAATCGACTTCGCTGTAACCAACCGCTTTGTTAACCACTGAATCCAGACAATGCTCTATGTGGTCTATCTTTTCGGTTACTCTTGCAGGCAATAAAGAGTCGCTTATCGTAGCGGGGTCTATGAAACGAACTTTGATATCTCCTTCTACGGGTATGACCAACTCACCTATGTACTTTCCCTTGGAGCCGACCGACAGAAGCCATACATCCTCTCCGTTGGCATTGGGCATACGTTGATTCAGAATATGGTGCGCATGACCGTCAAACACAGCGTCTATGCCGGTGGTGGCGGCTATCAGCGACGGACTGTTGCTGTCAGGACCGTCATCTCCTAAATGACTCAGTACAAACACGTAATCCGCACCCTGTTTTCGCGCCTCATTAACCGAATGTTGTACACATTCATAAGTGTCATTCTGGTGAAAATCATACACCACCTGGCCTGCAGAATCCATAAAGAAAGTCGGAGTTGATGAATGCAAAGTGGAAGGTGTCGCCACACCTACAAAACCCACTTTCACCGGACCGTACTTTCGTATGACGTATGTCGGATAGAGCGTTTCGCCGCCGTCCTTCGCGTTCCTGCTGATATTGCAGCAAACCACATCAGCCGTCAGTTCCTCACATAATTGCCTCTGCTTGACCAATCCGTAGTCAAACTCGTGATTGCCAAGTGTCACCACGTCGTATGGAACGGTGTTCATTATATCCACTATGTACTGTCCTTGCGACAACGAACCTACTATATCTCCTTGGAAAAAGTCGCCCGAACTGACCACACACACGTATGGCGTATGCCGGAATGCCGAATCGCGCATAGCCGCTATATTCACGTATGCATCCACCGCACAATGAACATCGTTCTCAAAATAAACAACCACATCCTGTCGTTTCTGACAACCGACTAAGATAAAACAAATAAAAAAATAAAGTAAATGTTTATTCATAGGCGTAAATTGTTAAAAGTGAGTAATTAAGTTGCCTCCTTCACTTGCTTTTTCCTGCCTCTGCCGTGAAAGAAACGACCGCGTGACTTGCCGCCGCGTTTCCTTCCGTTGCTCTTGGTGTCGGGACCGTAAGGTGCAGGTCCGTCGCCCAACTCAGCAGGAAGAGGAAGACGCTCTATCTTTTTGTGCAAAAACTGCTCTATCTTGTGGAAGTATCTCTGCTCCTCTTCGCTTACCAATGTCACTGCCACACCCAGATTCTCCGCCCTTGCCGTTCGTCCTATACGGTGGACATAATCCTCCGCGTCACGAGGCACATCATAGTTGATAACCAAAGGTATATCGTCCACATCTATTCCCCTCGCCACTATGTCCGTCGCCACTAGCACATCCACCTTGCCGTTCCTGAAGTCCAGCATCACCTCATCCCTCTCTTTCTGCGTCAGATCCGAATGCATCGGACGGGCGGATATCTTTTTGGTCTGAAGCGAATGGGCCAGTTCTTTGACTCTCTGCTTTCTGCCGGCAAACAGTATCACCTTCTTGAGTTGCTTGTTCTCCGTACCTGCAAGCAACGGCGATTCGCTTGAAAGCAGATGGACAACCATCGCCGTCTTTTGTCCTTCGTACAAGTCCACTGCCGTCTGACGTATCGTTTCAGGCGGACGGCTGACCGCTATCTGTATCTCCGCAGGGGTTTTCATTATAGTCTTCGCCAACTTACGGATATTGGCAGGCATAGTGGCGGAAAACATAATCGTCTGCCTGTCCGTAGGCAAACGCTTGACTATGGTCATTATATCATCGTAGAAACCCATATCCAGCATACGGTCCGCCTCGTCAAGGATGAAATATTTGATCCCCGAAAAGTCGATGTCATATATGTTCATCAGGCTTATCAGCCGCCCGGGAGTGGCAATGGCTATGTCTGCGCCTTTCAGCAGTCCCGACACCTGGTTGCCCCACGCACCGCCGTCATTGCCGCCATAGATGGGAACGGACGAGAACGGTACATAGAACCCGAATCCTTCCATCTGCTGGTCAATCTGCTGGGCCAGTTCGCGGGTCGGTGCCATTATTATCGCGTTCAGTTTGTCAGGATCGTGACCGTCGTATTTGAGATTGGTCAGCAATGGCAGTATGTATGCCGCTGTCTTGCCTGTACCCGTTTGCGCGCAACTGATAACGTCCCGACCTTCCAGCAATACGGGTATGGTCTTTTCCTGTACAGGCGTACACTGGTCAAAATGCATGTCCCACAATGCATCAAGTACCTCGTCAGATAAGTCTAATTCGTCAAAATACATATCTGTTATCGTTTTCGTCAGGCGGAAATCTCCACATCGTAACCTTTGTCTGTCAGCGGACGGGCTATCTGTTCCATCCTCTCACGGGAAATCTTGCCGAGTGTCTTTACGGGCGTGGCACGGTCAATCACATAAATCATTATCTTCTTTGGCTTTAACTGTTCCACCACACCGTACCATGCCTCCACTTCACGCTCGGTCGTATTGTCTATCACTTTCCCGTCTCTTGTCCCGCTTAAGAAACATGTCTGAAGTGTGAAGTCACCGTCAAATTGTTGCAAGTGTTCGATTATCTGTCTTACTGTCAGTTCTTTATTGACAGGACAGTCGATGGCGCGCATCGTATCATCAAAAGCTGAATCAAGTTTCAGAATCCTTTGGTCAGCCTTCCGCAGTGCTCTCACCACCTCTTCGCGGCATAATTGGGTGGAGTTGCTCAACACGCACACTTGTGCTTTCGGACAATAACGGTTCCTGATGGCTGTTGTGTCGTCTATCACACCTTCAAAATCAGGGTGCAGAGTTGGCTCGCCATTACCGGAAAAAGTAATCACATCCGGTTGTTCGGTCATCGACTGCAGGCATTTTTCCAATGCCTCTCTCACCTCATCGCGGGTGGGAATGGAAGGGTGTGACACAGGTTTGTTGAAACCGCACTCGCAATAAATGCAGTCAAAAGTACAAATCTTGGCCTCGGTAGGCATTAAGTTCATTCCCAAGGACAGTCCCAAACGGCGGGAATGAACAGGTCCATATACAATAGATGGAAATAACATTGTTTTTATATTGCTGTTATCCGGTTGCCCAATGCGTGCGAAATCTCACCGCGTATCCGCATATATTCAACCTGGTGCTTAAGTAATGTCTCTTGGCTTGCCGCGTCTGTCATCGGATTGGAAAGCATCTGTTGCACCTCGTCTATACGCAGATTGATAAGGTCGAACTTCAACTCCAGTAGAACCTGAATGATATAGTTAATCACGTTGTCCTGGTCTTCCTGTGACACCTCCGTCTGCACATTTTCCGACACATACTGCCTGCTGAACATACGGCTCAAAGGATATGGGTCTGACAGCAGGCTGATGGCAAGTTTGTTTATCTCCGTGTCTTGATGGAAAGAGAAGTACCTGTCAGGCGCAAAACCCTGCTCGTTCAGGTGCTGCTCATATTCGCTCAATATGCGCGCGTAAAGCGGATTCGATATCTCTATACCGTCTTGACGCAGTTGCGATATTACATATTCGGCGGCGCTCACCGTCTTACCGTTCTCATCTGAATACAACGTCTTCTGACCGTCACGCAACATAATCTGGACTATATCGCGAAAATGTGTGTCAAGTTGCGCATTGCGTTGCTGCAGCCGCTTGTCTTGTGCCGAATACATCAGCGATGTGTCTGTCTGTGGAGCCGGCTTTTCCTGACCGCCTGTTGCATTCTCCGCCGAAGCCTCTGATATGGGGTCTGACGGGCTGTCCGCCCCGGCCTTCTGCTTTATCTTCTCGTCTATGTACTTGCGCCTCTGCTTGGTCATCACCCTGTGCAAGTCCTGCTCGCTTGTTCCCGACAATGCTGCAAGCAACTTGATATGCTCGCTCCGCTTAACCAGTTCAGGCTCAATCGCTATCGAATGAAGTATATCCGTCAGTGCCTGCGAACGTCTGATTGGGTCGCTGCCGGCGTCTTTCAACAGCAGGTCCGACTTGTAATGAATGAAGTCTGTACTATGCGTCTGTATGTATTCTATTACCAACGACGCATCCATACTTCTCGCAAACTCGTCAGGATCCTTACCGTCGGGCAGAAGCAGCACCTGCACGTTCATTCCTTCCTCCAACACCATGTCTATCCCCCTCAACGCGGCGTGGATACCGGCAGCATCGCTGTCATAAATAATGGTTATGTTGTCCGTAAAACGATGAATGAGTCTTATCTGGTCTTTGGTCAATGCCGTTCCGCCACTCGACACAACGTTCTGAATACCTGACTGATGCAGCGATATGACATCCATCTGTCCCTCTACCAAGTAGCACCGGTCTTCCCTCTTAATCGCCTGTTTGGCAAGGAACATACCGTATAGCTCGCGGGTCTTGGAATATATAACCGAATCAGGCGAATTGACGTACTTGCCCGTGTTCTCTTTCTTCTTCAATATGCGGCCTGCAAAGGCGACTGTCTTGCCCGAAACGGTGTGAATGGGAAAAATAACCCTGTCTCTGAACCTGTCGTACAGTCTGCCGTCATCTGTCTTGCCTGCCAGACCGGTGCCTATGCCGCTTTCCACATCGTTAGTGATGAACCGCTCCGCAAAACCTTTCTTCTGCAATGCCTCCGTCAGCGGATTGCCCTTAGCGGGACTGTATCCCAACCCGAACTTGCGTATTGTGTCGTCTTGCAACCCTCGCTCGCGGAAATATCCCAGTCCGACCGCCTTGCCTTCTGCCGTTTCCCACAATTGCTCCACAAACCATTTGCCGGCAAACTCATTCACCACAAACATCGACTCCCTGTTGTCTTGCCGCTGCTGCTCCTCCTGCGTCATCTCACGCTCCTCCACCTGTATATGATAGCGTTTGGCAAGTGTCTTCAATGCATCCGGGTACGAGCATTGCTCTATCTCCATTATGAAATTAACCACATTTCCCGCCTTGCCGCAACCAAAACACTTGTATATGCCTTTCGATGGAGACACCGTGAAACTTCCTGTCTTCTCTGAGTGGAACGGACACAAACCTATCATATTGGCACCGCGACGTTTCAAAGACACATATTGCCCGACCACATCCTCTATCTGGGCTGCGGAATATATCTTGTCTATCGTATCGCGGGGTATCATAAGTCAAACCGGCACTACCTTTCGCCGCAAAGATAATGCATTTGTTTGAAAACAAGAAAATTATTTTTGAGAAACGTTCAGAACACCCGCTAACGGGTCACAACATAGAGTCTGTGATTGCCTGTCGTTGCCTCTTTTGAATAAGCCATTCCAACCTTCGGGGCTGGCACTCCGTCTCCTATGGTTACGGGGGCAACCTCAACGTGGATTTCGTCCCATATATCTGACTGCAAGATTGTTTCCAACCATTGTCTTCCGCCTTCCACCATCACTGAATGTATGCCTCTTTTTGCAAGATCACCCAATATGTATTGCCAATCGGTATCGTTCTCATATACAATGGTCTCACTGTCATCTGAAAAAATCCTGTAACTGCGGGGTACAACATGATGTCTGTCCGGTAGCACGCGTACAGGATTGCGCCCGGACCAGCGTGTCGTCAGCAGACGGGGATTATCAAGCAAAGCCGTCCTGCTACCCACCATTATCGCCATATTCTCCGCACGCATCTGATGGACCAGCTGCTTGGTCACTGCGTTGGAAATAACCAACGGCTTGCTGTCTTCTGCCAATTGCCTATTATAGTCAATAAAACCGTCAGCCGTCTGCGCCCATTTGAGTGTCACGTAGGGACGGTGCTTCTCGTGCAAACATATAAACCGCTTGTTCAACTCCCTGCATTCAGCCTCCAACACACCTATCACTACTTCTATACCCGCCGCTTGCAACATACTCACTCCCCTGCCGCTCACCTTCGCATTGGGGTCTGAACAACCTGCCACCACTCGCGGTATCTTCTTGTCAATAAGCAGTTGGGCGCAAGGCGGGGTCTTGCCGTAATGACTGCATGGCTCCAGACTCACATACAAAGTGCATCCCTCGTACGACATCACACCTCTCTGTTCGGCTGCACGCAAACAATCAACCTCCGCATGAGGACCGCCGTACTGCCTGTGCCAGCCCTCTGCCACCACACGCTCGCTTCCGTCTGCATCACGACGCACCAGTACAGCACCAACCATCGGATTGGGAGCTACATAATACTCGCCCAACCGCGCCAACTGCAGGCATCTGCGCATATATTTCTCGTGAGACATATCGTTAACCGTTATTTCCTTCCCGCCAGAGCCGCCATCAGTTTCTGATTGGGAACCGATACCGGACTGCCCGCCAATCCACGCTGCTTGGCATACTGCGTCCAGTTCTTCGCACCATGCCCGCCTGACAATGGCAACCCCAGCTGCAGAAAATGACAATAAGCGATAGCCAACGCGTCTGTAGCATCCAAGGGCTTGCCGTTGGACAACCTGTTGCCATCCACCTGTGCGTCAAGACCAAGAAAACGTATCAGCATATCCGCCACCTGCTGTTTGGTTGAATGACCGTTACCGGTTATCGCCATCTTGATCTTCATCGGCGAATACTCATATACAGGCACGTCTCTGCTCAATGCGGCGGCTATGGCCACACCTTGAGCATGTACAATCTTAATCATTGTCTGCGGGTTCTTGTCCACAAACTGCGTCTCTATCGCCAGACATGTCGGCTTGTATTTGTCTATGATATCCTGCAGAAAAAAGAACTCTTTCTGCAACCGGGCGTACTGGTCGTCCGTCTTGCGCACATCGAACACGTCATAAACCACCGTCTCCGTATGCTGCCCCTCGGTATTCAGTATGGCGTAACCCATCAGCAGTGTGCCGGGGTCGATGCCGAGTATGCGGTGCTGTCTGACAAGTTGGTCCTGCATATCACCTGCCTATCAGATAAACGTCCTCATTGTCCGTGTGCATATAGTAATTCTCGCGGGCGAACCTCTCCAACGAGTCAGTATTACCCATCGTGCGTATCTCCCGGTTGCACTCTTCTATCTGTTTGCGTGTGCGTTCTATCTGTGCCTCCGCCTGCCGTATCTTACAACTGCGCTCAAATGAGCTTATAAGACTTTTCTCACCGGAAAACATCAATATAAGCAAAAACACGACAATCACTATCACGTACTTGTTGAACACCCAACGCACCCACTTCGGACGCTGGCTGGTCGGCGAATCATTACGTTGGAAAAAACTTTTCATAAGTCTGTTTGTTGTATCGTTTATCCTACACTGCCCTCAAGACTCACTTGCAGCAGTTTCTGCGCCTCAACGGCAAACTCCATCGGCAGTTTGTCCATCACTTGCTTGGCATATCCGTTCACTATCAAGCCCACCGCATCCTCTTCGCCTATGCCCCTCTGACGGCAGTAGAACAACTGATCCTCGGATATCTTTGATGTCGTCGCCTCATGCTCCACTATCGCTGAACGGTTGGATATCTGTATGTCGGGAAAAGTGTGCGCCCCGCACTTGTCGCCTATCAACAGCGAGTCGCACTGACTGTAATTCCTTGCGCCCGATGCGTTGCCTGCAACCTTCACCAGACCCCTGTAAGCGTTCTGGCTCTGACCCGCCGATATTCCCTTGCTCACTATCCGCGAATGGGTGTTCCTGCCCAGATGTATCATCTTCGTTCCCGTGTCCGCCTGCTGGTGGTTGTTTGTCACCGCCACCGAATAAAACTCGGCACGGGAATTGTCTCCGCGTAATATGCAACTCGGATATTTCCACGTTATGGCAGAACCCGTCTCCACCTGTGTCCAGCTCAGCCGCGCATTCTCGTAGGTTATGCCGCGCTTGGTCACAAAATTGTATATGCCTCCCTTGCCGTCCTTATCACCGGGATACCAGTTCTGAACCGTCGAGTACTTGACCTCCGCATCCTTATGGACTATTATCTCCACTATTGCCGCATGGAGTTGGTTCTCATCGCGTTGCGGGGCTGTGCAACCCTCCAAGTATGACAAATAACCGCCCTCGTCACAGATGAGCAACGTCCTCTCAAACTGACCCGTCTGACCGGCATTGATACGGAAATAGGTACTCAGTTCCATAGGACATCTCACGCCCTTGGGTATATATACAAACGAACCGTCAGAGAACACCGCCGAATTGAGCGCGGCGTAGAAGTTATCCGAATACGGCACTACCGAACCCAAGTATTTCTGAACCAACTCCGGATAGTTCTGCACTGCCTCACTGATTGAGCAGAACAGTATGCCCTGACGCATCAGCGTCTCCCGGAAAGTGGTCTTCACCGACACCGAGTCCATCACCGCATCCACTGCCACATTGCCCGCCAAAGCCTCCCTTTCCTCCAACGGTATGCCGAGTTTGTCAAAAGTCTTCATCACCTCGGGGTCTATCTCCTTCTTCTGCTCTTTGCCTTTCAGTGTCTTGGGGGCTGCATAATAAGAAATAGCCTGAAAATCTATGTCGGGTATATCCAGATGCGCCCACTTCGGCGGGGTCATCTGTACCCATTTGCGATAAGCTTTCAGACGGAACTGCAACAGCCACTCCGGCTCATTCTTCTTACGCGATATCAGTCGTACCACATACTCGTTCAGACCGCGCTCAATCACATCCGTCTCCACATCTGTTGTGAACCCGTACGCATACTCGCTCTTGGTTATGTCTTCTATCTCTTGCTTCATTATTTTCTTATGATGGATGCCATCCCTCTCTCTTCTTTTTGACGGAATTGACCATGCTTTTCCGTTCACAGGCAGGCGGCTGTTCTCTCAAAACAAAAAATCGAAACCGCTGAGTGGTTTCGATTCATTGGAGGTACCTAGCAGATTCGAACCGCTGTCCCCGGTTTTGCAGACCGGTCCCTAACCACTCGGGCAAGGTACCCTTTCACTGTCCGGCCAAAAGAAACACTTTCCTTCCTGTCGAAAGCGGGCGCAAAAGTACACAACTTTTTCTATCTACCAAAACATTTCGCTATTTTTTTGCTTTTTCTCCCTTTTCGCATACCCGTTTTTACCGACCATATACCTGACTATTTGCGCCACTTGACTATTATTTGCTGCCTTTCTGCCGGTTGCAGTCGCGGCATAGCATCTGGCAGTTGGAGGCAATGGTGCGTCCGCCTTCCACCCACGGGGTGATATGGTCGGCTTCCATGACTTCGATATCAAAGGGCTTGCCGCAGATGGCACACTTGCCTTCTTGCCGCTCATAAACCTCACGGCGGGTGTTGTTGTCGAAAGCGCGGATGCCAAGATGGCGGATGTCGCCGTCCAAGATATAAGCAAAAATGCCTGACTTCTTCTGCACATCGCTGTCTGCCATCAGTTTTGCCATTTGCTCCCCGATGGAAGTAGCAGTAAGTTTGGTGTCACGGTGACGGTTATACAGCAATCCCCACTCCACTCCTTTCATCTCTTTCTTGAAGCGTCGGCCGAAGAGTTTGTCCACCCAATGAATGACATCCTGGAAATACTGCCAGAGTTCATCGGCATCGGTGTCGTGCTGGTGGTCTGCCATGTACTGGCGAAGAGACTTGCCTTGCGCATCTCCTATCCATTGGAGAGCGGTCTCGAAATAGTCCTGACGAATAGGCGAACCGGACATGAAATCCGAGGCAATACGATACGCCACACAGCTAGTTTTGGAGAAACGGCGTTTGGCTTGCGTCGTCCAACTGCCCGCATAGATAGCGTTCAGAATCTCTTGGTCGGTCAGTTTCTCGCCGGCTATGTTGATACGCTGGAACCATTTGATTTTCTCTTCTTCGGTACCTTCGCAGATATAGACTTGCAACTTGTAGTCAAGAATGCGGTTCTGCTGTTCCTGGGTCATGTTATTAAAGCCAAGCAAGTTACCGTCGAACTCCATCATATACTCGCCTGCGATGAACGAGCAGATGGAAATTGTGCGTTGCTGACCATCGAGTACTTCGTAGTCGATGCCATCCGCGCCGTCGGTCTTGACCCAATACATGACGTTGAGCGGGAAGTTCTGCCAAACGGTGTCCATGACCGCATTGCGTTTCTGGGTGTCATAGACAAACTCGCGCTGGTATTTCGGACGGATATTGAGGCGACCGCCGTATCCGACGATGCCTTCTTCCTGAATACTCAAATCATTGTAGCCTGCGCACAACTCCCGTACGCGCACTTCCTGTAATTCTATTGTCATGGCTTTAGTGGTTTTTTGTTGCGAATTAAAATACGCTCATAAATTCTTTTCCCATTTATGTATGGAGCGCCTTTCGGCATAGCGATAGTGCTTGTATTTATTATCTCAAACTGATCGGGATTATATTTATCCATAAAAGTTATCGGCACGCCCATCACACCATAATAATCTTCGGGAATATCCGCTGTCTTGTCCACATTTATAGCATCGTAATTGTCATACTTCGGATAATCTTCCGGCGTATATTGTTTGTATAATATCAACTCTTCATGGCGTTTCGGCAGATCAAGATTTGTAAACCAATTCACCCCTGAAACTCTTATCATACCCTCCTTGTGATTTCCTGCTGTAGCAATGTCCTTATATACTGAATAAAAGTGTGTGGCACCACCTTTGAAACCCATTCCCAACCAAAGTTTATTCGCTTTAATAAGGGTAAATATATCCTTGTAATGAATAGCGTTTTGATGTCCTATTATCAAGAATTTCTTATCATATTCCATTAGCTGTGCAACATACTCGCGAAACAATGAGAACGGCGGATTTGTAACAACTATATCCGCTTCTTTCAACAATTCAATGCATTCCGCGCTACGGAAATCGCCGTTGCCTTTCAGAAGCGACAATACATTCTTGTCGT
Organism: Paludibacteraceae bacterium; assembly: GCA_024683975.1. Taxonomy (GTDB): domain Bacteria; phylum Bacteroidota; class Bacteroidia; order Bacteroidales; family Paludibacteraceae; genus Colicola. Next base: position 3,823 of record JAIKXR010000032.1, on the reverse strand, counting down.
TCTGAATAAGATACTGCACATCCGCGAGATTAACTGCACCATCACCATTATAGTCTTTTACTTCGGTTATCTCAACCTTGTATGCAATCTTTTTAGGCTCGGTGTTGTCCTCTAACTCAAACAACAAAGGCAGTTCATCACCCGCTATCGGAGAGCCGTTATAACAGGTGGCAATCAGTTTTTTCAAACCGAACGCATTGAAGTTCAGAGCAAAGTACTTGAAGAAGTTGCTTTCGTATGGATCATCGCAGTTGCAGAACACAACCTTGTCATGAAAATGCAGACGATAGTGCTTGAGTTCATTTGCGATGTCATCCATTTGAGTGTAAAACTCGTCTTTCTTTGCCTTCATTGCGGCATTGAGATTCCTGTTCCCTGCCATAGATTGATAGTGTTTGTGCATAACTATCAATCCGGCGGCGACAAGAAAAGTGCGAGTTTCTTATCGCGTGCCAAGGTAACCCGCCAAGGAGACCTTTTCTACCTTAAAAAACTCACACTACGCAGTGTAAGCATCTAATATTAGGTAGAAAGGTATTCCTATTGATACGGAAACCTCTTACTGATTATTTGCTGTTTATCTCCTTAAAACTTGGCGGGTTTTCGGCAAACGCGAAATAATAGTAATGCTTTGTTAATATGTTATTTCGTTTCGGCGCAACGCTTTGCGCATATTGCATGTCAATTTGGGTGCCGGAGATTACGAACAGTCCGGCGTAATCAAACAATTTTGCGCACAAAATTACTGTCTGTTTCTAATTACACAAAATTAAATCACCCGTTTATGGACAAAAATGTATTCATTTTTTCGCATACCCTTTTTACTGTCCTTTACCTCTGTTTCATATTGCCTTTCCCTTCTTTGTCAGACCGGAACAACTCCATTGTCAGAGCGGGTGATTACCGGGTGATTAGCGGGTGATTACAGTGTGATTCAGCAGACCGCACCGAAGGGTCACCGTAATTTCACAGAATCATGCGGTCAAGAACGCCGGTACGCTTGTGGATAGATGCCCGTAGCGCGTTTGAAGTATCGGCAGAAATCGGCGGTGTTGGGGAATCCTAATTGGAAGGCGACCTCTTTGATTTTCGCTTGTGGATTTTTGTCCATCATGCGCTTGGCTTGTGTCGCTACGTACTGCTGGATCCAGGCAAGCGGTGACATGCCGTTGCTCAACTGACGGAACAGTTTCGAGAAATACCGCGGGTCATAACCTAATTTCTCCGCATAGAAATTGACATTGCGGTTCTCCGTGTGGTGTCTTACCACAAGGTCGCAGAACTCTGCATAGACCGTCGATGTGCTGTTCAGTTTCCATTGCTTGTCTTGTTCGCAGCGGTAGTAGTTGATGAACTCAAGTCCTATCGCCATCTGGGCAAGGATCATTTGCCGTTTTTGTTGGAGGTCTTGGGTGTCGTGCGAAACGACTATATCTAACAGTTCGATTATAGCCATCACACGTTTTGCTTGGATGTCGGTCAGGCGGCAATTGGGGGCATAGTTGAACTTCTCGGATTCATGGCTGAAGGCGTGTAACTTCAGTTCCTCATAGATATCCTTGGAAATAGAAACGCGTGCATACATAAAGTCATCGGAGCAGTCAATCTGGCGCAACACATGTCCGGGCAAGATAATGTCTAAACTGTTGGGAACAACCTCCTCCGGCTGCATGTCGTACATAGTGCGTGCGCTCCCGCGCAGGCATAACAGAAAGAATACCTGCGGAGCAACCGTGTCGATACCTACAAATTGGAGGCCGTGTATCTCTTTTTCTACAACCACGCCGTTCTGCTCAATTGCGCACAGCAGCTCTTCGAATTTCGTTTCTTTTTGCATAGGTCACTTCTCTTTTCTGAACCGTCATAGTTAGGTATCTCTCCTCTTCCCCCTCGGCAAATTCCGACATCCCGATATCTCTTCCTCAAGCGCGAAGCATCTGCCCCGTGTTGTTTACTAAAAAGCATTAGAATGCAAACAAATCATCCATGGTAAGTTGGATGGGGATGTTGTTTGCCCATTGATTGCGTTTCAATCCAAAGGACGTGATAATAAGCAGCGACACGCCTTTCCTGGTGCCTGAATGTGCGACAAATGTAGCCAGCTTGTTTCGTAACGCTTTGTCATAAGACTCCGTCAGTTCATACTCCCCTTGTGCGAATTTGATTTCGCAAAGATTGATGACTTGATCGTCCCGGTCAATAAGCATATCGATTTGCACCCCGCTCTCGTTACTCTCTTTCGGACGATACTGCCATGAATAGATATTGCTGATGATACCGGATATACCTAATGCGCGCCTTATTTGTTCTATATGCTGGAAACAGACACGCTCAAAAGCCAATCCGCTCCACGTATTATATTGCGGCTTGACAATCATCTGCGACCAATAGTTCGCTCCGGAAACGCGTTTCTCTGCAAGGAACTTGAAATAAAAGAGTGTAAAGTTGTCTGTCAGTTGATAGATGATATCTTTTTTCTGTTTGCCGAGCGCATAGAACGAGCGGATAAAATCGCACTCCTCCAGTTCCTCGAGCATCGTTGTGAGTTTGCCGCCGATATTCAGTCCCGTGGCATCAATAATCTCCGAGCGTGTCATACCGGCTTTCTTTGTGCCGAGAGCCGTGATAACATCAATATACGACTGCGGATTGCGGAATAAAGACGCATACAGCGCAGTAAACTCACCGCGCAACGGACCCGTTTTCTCAAAGAACAGACGGTCGATGTTTTGTGCCGGGCTGTATTCCTTTTGCATAAACTGCCAGTAATAAGGTATCCCCCCAAGAACCATATATGTTTCCAGTATATTGCGGCGGCTCATACCAAGATTGTTGGCTGCGGCAAACTGCTCGCATTCGTGCAACGTGAACGGCTCCAAATAAATCTGCCGTGTCAGCCGGTTATGCAAGCCGCCATAGTTCTTGACAATCTTGCTGATGATCCATGATGTAGCGCTTCCGCAGATAACAAGCACTATGTCCTTCCGCGCCGATGCCCAGCCGTTCCAGAAATGGTCAAGCGCAGCGACAAGGTTCGACTTCGGCGTGTCCATCCATGGCAACTCGTCAATGAAAACCACTTTCTTGCCTTCCGGACGACTTTGCAGGAACTGCCCTAACGCAAAGAAAGCATCAAACCAGTCGGATATACGCGGCACTTCGGCCATTCCGGCATTAAGCAACGAACGTCCGAACTCTTTAAGCTGACCTTTCTTATCTACGTTCTGCAAACCTGTGTGCTGAAAAGCGATATGGGTACTATAGGTCTCACGGACAAGATAGGTTTTGCCAATACGGCGACGACCATAGACAGCAACAAACTGCGAGTCTTCCATTTCTAATAACGACAGCAACAACTGCTGCTGATTTTGACGACCGATAATCATAATCCTGCTATGCTTGTTCAAAAAACGCGACAAAGATGCGGATAGTTTACCAAATGTGCAAGGAAAAACCGAGATTTGGTACAAAATAATGCGCTTTTCCGTAAAAAATAGCGTGATAGCGTACCAAATGTACCATAAAAAAACGAGATTTGGTACAAAATATAGAGGGACCAAAAGAAAGATGCGTCAGCGTCATCAGTTCCATTTGTCCAATTTGTAAACAAAAAAGGAGAAAGATAATTTTTGAATCATTTTGGGTCACCAGGGATTTCCTGTGGCTGTGTTATGCATAAATAGTTGAGAGACGATATAAGAAAAACGGAACATCTACCACCCCTCTTAATTGCGCTCGAAACTCTTTGATCTTTGAATTTAATGATTCGGCAGAAGCGTTAGTGGCTCGATTGACAAAGAAGTTAAGAACCTCATCCTCCCGC
>JAIKXR010000179.1 GCA_024683975.1 Paludibacteraceae bacterium | reverse complement strand
ATAATCAAACAACTCCATCTCAACATGTCTGCCGGAGAGTTTAAAAAATTGATATCGAGTCAGTTTCTGATACGGCGAATTTTATCACAATCCGGGATTTTCCCGAATCAGCGAATAAATACTAAAATTGTCAAAGAACTCATTGATTTCACTGCCAATGCAGCATAAAATCAAAAAATATATTCCTAAAATATTAACGAACTATTGTCAATATATTTTAAGCAAAAATTGATATTTTTTGACTTTTTCAAGTGGACTTATAACATTCAATGACTATTTGTATGAAAAAACTTATCTGTATCTTTTTGTTTGCCGTTTGTTGTGGCAATATGTTGTCAGCTCAAGACATAAAACGGCCTGAAAGTTATAACTATTTGCGCGGCTTGGAAGCAATGCAGAACGAAGATGTTTCTGAAGCCTTGGACTACTTTGAAAAGGATATCCAAGACAATCCGAAAAACGGCTATTCGTATTCGTGGATAGCCTATCTTCGGTGTATGACAGAGGATAATGGCCGTGCTTTAACTGCTGCAAACAAGGCGATTAAATTCCTTCCTAAAAAAGACGGCGAATACTTGTCGTTTGCCTATGGCACGCGTGCAGAAATACACTTGACTTTGGAAGACACGGCAAAGGCCTTTGCAGATTATTCCGGTGCTATCAGCATAATGCCGCAAGAAAAATCTCACTATGAAAGAAGGGCAGAAATCTACTATGAACAGGGCAAGTATGATTTGGCGGACGCAGATTACAGGCAAATCATTCAAATAGATGGCGGCAATACATTAGGTTATATGGGAATTGGCAGAGATGCCGTTGCTCAAGAACGATGGAAAGAAGCTGTTAAGCAATTTAATTATGTAATCAAATTAGATGACAATTATGCCAAGGCGTACTCATTTCGTGCGGAGGCTTATCTCGGTATGGAGCAATGGGACAAAGCGACGGACGATATAGTGGCGGCACTCACTATCAATATGGACGAAAAAGCACGCAAATTGGCTTATTCACTCCATGAACCTGCTTTTTCAATGCTCATCTCGAAGCTAAAACTAAAAGCAAAACTATATTCGGATACCCCCTTATGGCCTATACTTATCGCTTCACTATATGAAGATAAGAAACAATATGAACAGGCTATTGATTACTACGAAAAAACCAATGAAATAGAGATTTCGTCCGTGGCATATCAACATCTGTCATCGTGCTATTACAAAATGGGACAACACGCACCCGCCTTATCGAATATCAACAAAGCGTTGCAAATAGACAGTACGGATATCTCTTCTATCGGAATAAAGGCTAAAATCTATATTGAAATGGGTCTCATTCCGGCTGCTATAGAGGAGGCGGATAAGATACTATCCTTGCAGCCGGAGTCCGACTATGGCTATTATCAGCGAGGATGGTTCAAAATGCAAAACGGCAATTATTCAGAGGCTATTGAAGACTTGAGTGTGGTTATTATGCTGGTACCGCAAGTATCTTTGGCATATTGCATTCGCGGAAGTATCTATAACCACATAGGCAAGACAGACTTGGCACAAGCGGACTTTAGGAAGGTGATTGAATTGGAAGCGAACAAGCCGGATGAATATGACCAAATACCTTTTGCTTATCATTATTCAGGCGAAAATGACAAGGCCATTGCTGCTATGGAGCGTATCATTGCCCGCGACACGACCGATGAAGGTTCATATTATGATGCCGCGTGTCTGTATGCTCTTATGCAGGATAAAGAGAATGCTATCCGATACCTCAAAAAGTCATTGGAACAAGGATATAATCAGTTTGTTCATATAGAGAGGGATTATGACTTGGACTTTATACGTGAGACAGAGGAATTTAAGGAACTAATCCAACAATACAGGAAACGAACTGCCACACAGCAGCAAGCAGATACCGCGCAGATAAAAACAGAATATACCAGCATAACAGAAATCCCTTTTAGTAAGGAAGACGGAGTATGCAAAGTGCGATGCCAAATAAACGGATTGCCATTGCACTTCGTCTTTGATACAGGAGCAAGTGATGTTACTTTGTCTATGGTAGAAGCCAATTTTATGATGAAGAATAATTATCTGACTCCTAATGATGTAATAGGCGACCGGCATTATATGGATGCGAATGGCAATGTGAGCGTAGGGACATTGATTAATTTGAGAAATGTCAATTTAGGTGGTCTGAATTTGAACAACGTGCGTGCGTCAGTTGTTCGTAATCAAAAAGCACCTTTGTTATTAGGGCAAAGTGTACTCAGCCGTCTTGGAAAAATCGAAATAGACAATAAGAAGAATCTTATTAGAATTTCACAATTCAGATAAAAGACAATTCAACGAAAACACCACTTATGAAAGAAAAAACGATATTGTTGGTATTATTTTTAATAGGCAATGTCATTGCAAATGCCAAATCAATCGCTATCTATATAACGAATAATTTATTAGCATCTGATATTTCTATCTGTTTTTCTTCCTCTTCTCTGACTTCAGATTTGACTATTAGGGTTAATGGAGGTGTTTATAATGATATTGATGTTTGTTTCGTTGACAAACAATATTCCTCCGGCATTGAGGTACAATTAGTGGACGATGCAATAAGTGCGGATATAACTGTCGGTTTAACGAATCTTTCGATTGCAGCAGATAAAACAATTTGTATAAACTCGAATACACTGTACCCCGATATTAGTTTGAGAATATGGGATAAGCCGACTGTATCTACTAAAAATATTTATATAAAGGGTATAAATCCTAAACTATTGTCAAATGAAGCCAAAGTTGCAATCTTATATGTTTTGGGATTGTTAAAAAAATAAAGTCACTCCGTAATGTAGATAGAAAGGATATAAACTAATGGGAAAAGTTATTGTTATAATGCTTGTGGTCGGTGTCGTTATTTATATAATCAATCAGCCGTATTGCGGGATTGAAAGGAGATGAAGCAGCCGAAAACGGTTGTATGGCAAGTATGGGGTGTGGCTATTCGATTGTTCATCTAATCATTACTGTGTTACTCATAATTGCTGTGATTAAATTTATAGCATGGATTCTTGATTAAAAACAATTGTGCCTTGTAACTCTCCATGTTCGAAAATCATTGAACACCGGAAAAAGAGTAATTTAAGCGGAAAAATTGAGGAAGGGATGCGCAAAGAGCGTGTCCCTTCTTTTTGCGTGATTTACAGAAAGTTAGCATTTTTGTCTGATTTTTAGGATTTGTGTGGCTGGTTTTCGAGTTTTTTTCGTCCTTTTTTCGAGTTTTTTTCGAGTTTTTTATGCAAAAGTTACGGAAAAAGTGCGGGGTGATGGAGATGAACATCAAATTGGCACGTAACAGGACGGTGTGATGGAGAAAAAGGAGACGCGGGGGGAGAAAAAGCAGGTGGGGGTGATGGAGAAAAGGATACAGGGTGAGGAAGAAAAAAGCCAATAAACGTCGCCGGAGGGAGAAAATGTCTATATCGGGTAGAGAAAAAGTCGGGTGGAAAGAGAAAATGAGCAGTGAGTGGTAAAATTTTAATTTTTATTTCAAAATGTAGGATAATTATATTATTTTTGCCGCGCTGAATTGGAATTGCCGCTATTGCGACCTAAGTATTCCCACACATTACGAACAGAGCGTATATTTATGAGTTGTTCGGGTGGTGGCGTGGGATTAACCCGCAGGGCGGAATCAAAGAGATTTGATGAAAGTATAAACTCAAATCAGGGCAATCATAATCAAAACAACGATATATTATGAACAAACTTATTACATTGGAGCAAGCCGTAGAGAAAGTGCATGACGGTATGACCGTTATGTTCGGCGGCTTCTTGGGTAACGGCAGTCCCGTACAGATTACGGACGCCCTTGTGCAAAAAGGAGTAAAAGATTTGACAATCATTGCCAATGACACGGCGTTTGACGAGGTGGCTCACGGCAAGTTGGTGGCTAATCATCAGGTGAAACGCGCCATTGTGTCCCACACCGGGACGAACAAACAGACGGCTATTCAGAAGAACGAGGGTACACTCATTGTGGACTATGTGCCGCAGGGTACATTGGCAGAGCGTATACGCGCTAAGGGCGCTGGCTTGGGTGGTGTACTCACCCCGACGGGCATTGGCACTATTATGGCTGACGGCAAAGAGGTAATTAAGATTGACGGCAAGGACTATCTGCTGGAGAAACCGCTTGGTGCGGACATCGCCATACTGCGCGCCAACATCGTGGACGAGGACGGCAACATGGTCTTCCTTGGCACGACACAGAACTTCAACCCATTGATGGCTACTGCTGCCGATTATGTTATTGTGGAGGCGGAGAAACTTGTCAAACGCGGCGAAATCAAGCCTGAACAGGTACATGCATCAGGCATCTATGTGGATGCTATCTATGTGGAAAAATAGTTGAATGTTGAAACTGCCCAACTTCTTTAAACTTTAAACGTCTAAATCTAAACAAAATGGAATACAGAACAAAACTGAGATTGAGAATGAGCGCGAAGGACGCGCACTACGGAGGTAACTTGGTGGATGGTGCGCACATGGTGCACCTCTTCGGTGACGTAGCGACCGAGTTGTTGATTATGCGTGACGGTGACGAGGGTCTGTTCCGCGCTTATGACCAGATAGACTTCCTTGCTCCCGTGTATGCAGGTGACTATATAGAGGCGGAAGGCTGGATTGACAAGGAAGGTAACACGAGCCGCCACATGCTCTTTGAGGCAAGAAAAGTGGCTGTAGCCCGCCCTGACATATCGCCTTCGGCAGCGGACGAACTGGAAGAGCCTATTGTTGTCTGCCGCGCGTCAGGTACATGTGTAACCCCTAAGGACTGCCAACGCAAATAGTATGGAAAAACTGATTATAACAGCCGCTATATGCGGCGCAGAGGTAACGAAGGAGCAGAATCCGAACGTGCCTTATACGGTGGAGGAGATAGTACGTGAAGCCAAGAGTGCGGTGGATGCAGGTGCGGCTATTGTGCATCTGCATGTTCGCCGTGATGACGGTACACCCACACAGGACCGTGCACGCTTCCAAGAAAGTACGGAAGCCATACTGAAAGTGTGTCCGAATGTGATACTGATTCCGAGTACGGGCGGCGCTGTGGGTATGACTCCCGATGAGCGTCTGCAATCAACTGACACGACTCCCGTACCGGAGATGGCTACTTTGGACTGCGGTACGTGCAACTTCGGAGACGAGATATTCGACAACACGATGCCCACGATGCGCGCTTTTGGTAAGCGTATGCTGGAGCGTGGCATCAAACCCGAATACGAGTGCTTCGAGATGGGACACTTGGACACCATCCTGACGATGGCGCGCAAGGGACAGGTTCCGGGCAATCCGATGCAGTTCAACTTTGTACTGGGTGTGCCGGGTTGCACGCCTGCTACAGTGGACAATCTCTGCTGGTTAGTGAACAAGATTCCTGCGGGCAGCACATGGACGGTTACCGGCGTGGGACGCAGTGCGTTCCCGATGGCGGCGGCTGCCATAGCCATGGGCGGCAACGTACGCGTAGGATTTGAGGACAACCTCTATCTTAGCAAGGGCGTATTGGCACAGTCCAACGGCGAACTGGTTGCCAAAGTGGTACGTCTTGCCAAGGAACTGGGCAGAGAAATCGCTACAAGCGACGAGGCGAGAGAGATTCTCGGACTGAAGAAGAAATAACAACAACTTAAAAACATTATACAACTATGCAGAAACATGGTAACAAGTACGGTGTACACCGTGTCATTGAGCCTGTAGGCGTACTGCCTCAGCCGGCAAACAAAGTGGATAACAACATGGACGAGATCTATGACAACGAGATTCTGATTGATGTTCAGACACTCAACATTGACTCGGCTTCGTTTACGGATATTCACAACTATGCACGTCAGCAGGCAGGAGAAGGTGCATCGGAAGAGCGCATTATAGAGGAAATCAAGAAAGAGATGCTGCTGAACGTGGAGTTGCAGGGCAAGCACCGCAACCGCCGCACAGGTTCGGGTGGTATGTTGCTTGGTAAAGTGGAGAAGATTGGTGACGCTTTGAAAGGTAAGATTGACCTGAAAGAGGGTGACCGTATCGCTACGCTCGTATCGCTGTCTCTGACTCCGCTGCGTATAGATGAGATTCTTGCTATCCGCGCTGATGTGGACCAGGTGGACATCAAAGGTAAAGCCATACTCTTCGAGAGCGGTATCTATGCAAAGATTCCGGATGACATGCCCGAGAAGTTGGCTTTGTCGGCACTGGACGTAGCCGGTGCTCCTGCCCAGACAGCCAAACTCTGCCAGTATGGTCAGACTGTTGTTATCCTCGGTGCAGGTGGTAAGAGCGGTATGCTCTGCTGCTACGAGGCAAAGAAGCGCGTAGGCGTTACAGGCAAGGTGATTGGTATCGCCAACAGCCCGAAGTCAACCAAGCGCATTAAGGACCTCGGTTTCTGCGACATCGTGGAGAGTGCGGCAGGTATGACCCCTGTACAGGTGTACGAACTTGTTTCGCGTCTTACAGACGGCAAGATGGCTGACGTGACTATCAACTGTGTGAACGTTCCTGACCAGGAGATGACAGCTATCATGTGTACGAAGGACGACGGTATCGTATATTTCTTCTCGATGGCGACTTCCTTCACGAAGGCTTCACTTGGCGCAGAAGGTATCGGTGCCGACGTGAATATGATTATGGGTAACGGCTATACGAAGGGTCACGCCGAGTTCACCCTGCAGGAGTTGCGTGAAAGCCCCGAACTGCGCAAAATCTTTGAGGAACTGTACGCATAAATTGTTGAAAGTTGAGAGTTGAAAGAAGTGTGTTTATTAGGTAAGAGTTGAAAACTGTAAACACTAAACTACGAAACTTCTCTAAACTTTCAACTATCAACTCTAAACTGGATTCAGTATGAATATCAGCAGAAGACAACAGCTGTTCCCTAATGTCAGCGACAAGGACTGGAACGACTGGCACTGGCAGGTCAGGAACCGCATAGAGACGCTTGACGAGTTGAAGAAGTATGTTCAGCTCACCGAAGAGGAGCAGGAGGGCGTGCGCAGCGTACTCAGCACGTTGCGTATGGCTATCACTCCTTATTATTTGAGCCTGATCAACCCTGATGACCCGTATGACCCTGTTCGCAAACAGTGTATCCCTACGGCTGCCGAAACGCATCTTGCGGAAGCGGATCTCTTGGATCCTCTTCATGAGGACGAGGACTCGCCAGCACCCGGACTGACGCATCGTTATCCCGACCGCGTGCTGTTCCTCATCACGGACATGTGCTCCATGTACTGCCGCCACTGTACCCGCCGCCGTTTTGCGGGACAGAAGGATGACGAGAGTCCGTCGGAGCGTATAGAGAAAGCCCTCGAATACATTGAGAAGACCGAATGTGTTCGCGATGTATTGCTCTCAGGCGGTGACGCGCTGATGGTCGGCGATGCCAAACTGGAGTATATCATCTCGCGCCTGCGTCAGATCAAGCACGTGGAGATAGTCCGTTTGGGCAGTCGTGTGCCTGTTGTTTGCCCGCAGCGTATCACGCCCGAACTGTGCGCCATGCTGGCTAAGTACCATCCCGTTTGGCTCAATACGCACTTCAACCACCCGAACGAAGTAACGGAAGAGAGCCGCCGTGCGTGTGAGATGCTCGCTAACGCAGGTATTCCTTTGGGCAACCAGAGCGTACTCCTGCGCGGCATCAACGATTGCGTGAACATACAGATGGAACTGGTACACGAACTCGTGAAGATGCGCGTGCGTCCTTACTACATCTACCAGTGTGACCTCAGTCAGGGACTGGAGCATTTCCGCACGCCCGTGTCGAAAGGCATAGAGATTATCGAAGGTCTGCGCGGACACACGTCCGGCTATTGCATACCGACGTTCGTAGTGGATGCCCCCGGTGGAGGTGGTAAGACTCCCGTAATGCCTCAGTACGTTATCTCGCAGGCACCGGGTCGCGTTGTATTGCGTAACTTTGAGGGTGTAATAACTACATACACAGAGCCGCTGGACTACACCAACGAGTGCCACTGCCCCAAGTGCGAGGCGGAGCGCAACAAGAAAGTGGGTGCGGACAAGGCTGTGGACGGCGTTATTTCGCTGCTCAAAGGCGAACGTATGAACATCGAACCCGCCCGCCTCAAACGCCACGAGCGCAACGAGGCAAGGAAGTGATAACAAGCAGATAGATAATATAGTTCAAGATGCCAAACGGCATCTTGAACTATATTGTTGAAATTCGGTAACAGAAATTGTTTCTAAACTAAAAAACAGACCATCTACGCATATAAATGTAAAAAATCAACAAAAGATAAAAAAAATTGGTATTTTGAAATATTATTTTACTACCTTTGCGCGTTAATCGGATTACTCATCTACGTTGGTATATGTCGGGGTTAATAAAAGCATTGGCGGAACAGAGAAGTTGCTCGCTCATTGGAATGGAGAAGAACACTGGCAAGACGGTGACACTCAACTATTTGTTAGACCATTTGCCAAGCGAAAGGCGTGTAGCTGTGACATCCATAGGTTTGGACGGTGAGAGCCAGGATCAGGTGACACAGACAAGAAAGCCGGAGATTGAGTTAAGAGAGGGTATGCTGTTCGCCACTTCGGAGAAGCACTACCGTATGCGGAAGATGGTGGCAGAGATAATAGACGTGAGCCAGGAGAGGACGGCGTTAGGCCGGTTGGTGACTGCCGAAGTGAAACAGAAAGGCAAGGTGATATTATCCGGCCCCGGGTCATCGCAAAGCGTGAGACGATGGATGGATGAGACAGAGGGGAGGGCGGATCTGATAATAGTGGACGGCGCACTGAGCCGCAAGAGCGTAGCCTCGCCGACAGTCAGCGAGTCGATGATACTCTCAACGGGTGCCGCGTATTCGGCAAATATGGAGAAACTGGTAAGAGACACGGCATACATAGTGGAACTGATACAACTGCCGAAAGAGACAGAGGGCGGGGAAGAAAAGATTTACCTGACGGGGGCGGTAACGAACAGAGTGCTGGAAAGCATACTCGGCGACAAGACGGCAGCAGGGAAAGAGGTTGTGATACAAGACTTCACGCGGGTTTTTGCAGAGCAGCTGCTGTGGCACAGGTTCTGCAAAGTTCACAGAGTGAGCGTGCAACAGAAGAGCCGTCTGTTAGCCATAACGGTCAATCCGACAGCACCAAACGGCATGGTGCTTGACTCGGATAAACTGTGCAAGGAGATGTTTGAGGCGACGGGAGTGGCAACGTATGACCTTGTGAAGAAGTTGAAAGTTGATAGATGAAACTAAAAGAGTACATATCATTGCCTTGCAGTCTTCGGTTTATGGTCGAAGACCTTGAATTGCAGTCGTCTGCCTCGCGGCGCAAACTGATGGAGCAGGAGATAATGACGGCGCAAAGTGATATAGAGCAGGCTTACAATGTCCTGCGCTCGTACTTTGTGAGAGTGAAGGAACCAAAGCAAGAACTGAACATCAAGACCTTGCAGTTTCGCCTGGCAGGCATAAAAGACCTGAGGACGACTATTCAGAACATGGCTGAGCATAGAGTATTGGACGATATAGAACTCTTTGAAATCAAACATTTGGCCATACTGACCGGCGAGGTGGAAAAACAGATGGATAAGACAGGCATAGCCTGCTCACTGCCGGATTTGGACGATGTGGTGGCAATACTTGACCCTGAGGGGCTGAGGATTGCCACATTCTATATCTATGACGCATACAGCGACACGCTCCGCGACATACGGCGGCAGAGAGAAAAAGAACCTCAGAACGAGGACTTGTTTGTAAAGATGCAGGAAGAGGAGGAGCTGATACGGCAGGAACTCAGCAGGCAGTTGCAGCCAATGCAAAAGAAGATAGCTGAGGCATATATGTCGCTGATTGACATAGATATAACCCTTGCGAAAGCACTACAGATAAAACGCATGGGGTTGTGCTTCCCCGTTATAGGTGTGACAACCGGATACACGGATATGTGGCAGCCTGAGGTGAAAGAGCTGCTGCGGGCGAGACACCGTGAGTATCAGGCAAACAGCATCAGTTTCGGCAACAATCCGACACTGATAATCGGCTCGAATATGGGGGGCAAGACGGTGGTGCTCCAGACTGTGGCACTCTGCCAACTGCTGACACAGTTCGGTTTCGGCGTTCCTGCTCGTGAGGCGCAGGTGGCACTGAAAGACGAGGTGCTGATGGCTATGGCTGACGGGCAGTCGATAGAGTCGGGACTGAGTTCGTTTGGTGCTGAGATGCTGAATATCAACAATATAATCACTGCTGCTCGCATGGGCAAGCGCGTTCTGGCGTTGATAGACGAGCCAGCCCGCACCACAAACCCGATTGAGGGCACGGCGTTGGTGAACGGGCTTTTAGAGGTGCTGGTAAAGACCGGGCAGAGCATAGTGGTAGTGACACATTACAATGTGTCAGCCGCTGACTGCCGGTGCTACCGTGTGCGGGGATTGGAGAACGGGAAGATGAACTATGCTCTTGAAGCGACCACCGCCAACACTGTTCCGCACGAGGCGTTAGCTATCGCACGGGAACTTGGGATAGACGATGAGTGGTTAGAGAGAACGGAGGAGTTTTTGAGAGAAGAGTGAAGTAACGATAATAACAACGAGATTTAAAGCAAAATGAATATATGCAAAGCAAATTAGGACTTGATTTTAAGAAAGTGGAGTATGCCCGCAGTTTAGCGAAAGGCATAGCCGAGGACGTGCAGGCGTTTGTGGAGCAGTACACCACCGTGGCAGTCGAGCGCACGCTGAGCCGCTTGATGGGCATTGACGGCGTGGACGAGAACGCTGTGCCGCTGCCCAATGTAGTTGTTGATTACCTGAAAGACAAGGGCGTGCTGAGTGAAGGCGTGCTGTTCTTCCTTGCCAACACGATGATTCGCACGGGTCTCTGTCCGCAAGATATAGCCGAGAAGCTAGCCAAGGGCGAAATAGACATCACGGAAGTGGTTACTCGTGACCAAAAGCAGATAGCCGATGTGCTGCAGCCTGTGATTGACAGCAGCATGGAGCGCATACGCGCCCGCCGTCAGCGCAGGGAACATTACCTTGAGACGATAGGCGAAGGTCCGAAGCCATACCTGTATATTATAGTGGCCACCGGCAACATTTATGAGGACGTGGTGCAGGCGCAAGCCGGTGCAAGACAGGGTGCGGACGTGATAGCCGTTATTCGCACCACAGGCCAGTCGCTGCTTGACTACGTGCCATACGGCGCGACCACGGAAGGCTTTGGCGGCACTTTCGCCACACAGGAGAACTTCCGCATCATGCGCAAGGCTCTCGACGAAGTGGGCGAAGAGCAGGGCAGGTATATCCGTCTTTGCAACTACTGTTCAGGTCTGTGTATGCCGGAGATTGCCATCATGGGTGCGTTCGAAGGTTTGGACGTGATGCTCAATGACGCGCTTTACGGTATTCTGTTCCGTGACATCAATATGCAGCGCACATTGGTTGACCAATATATGTCGCGTATCATCAACGGTTTTGCGGGGGTTATCATCAACACCGGCGAGGACAACTACCTGACGACTGCCGACGCTGTGGAGGCGGCACATACGGTACTTGCGAGCGACCTTATCAATGAGCAGTTGGCCTATATGGCCGGTCTGCCTGCCGAACAGATGGGATTAGGACACGCATTCGAGATGGACCCGATGCTGAAAGACGGTTTTCTGCTGGAACTCGCGCAGGCGCAGATGGCACGGGAAATATTCCCGAACGCCCCTCTCAAATATATGCCTCCGACCAAGTTCATGACCGGCAACATCTTCCGGGGTCACATTCAGGACGCGCTGTTCAATATGATAGGAATATGGACCCATCAGGGTATCCAGTTGCTTGGTATGCCGACAGAGGCTATACATACGCCGTTTATGAGCGACCGCTACCTGTCGATTGAGAACGCCAAATACATCTTCAACAATATGCACAGCATAGGCGAGGAGATGGAGTTCAAGGAGGGAGGAATATGCCGCAGACGTGCAGCCGAAGTACTCGGTAAGACCATACAACTGCTTGAGGAACTGACCAAAGAAGGTCTGTTCACCGCTTTGGAGAAAGGCATATTCGGCGATGTCAAGCGTCCGAAAAACGGCGGCAAGGGTCTGCAGGGCGTGACGCTGAAAGGCGAGAACTATTTGAACCCGTTTATTGAACTGATGAAAGGAAAAAGATAATGAGCGAAGGATTATACAGCATGGAAGCCAAGGACTTTGACAAGACCTTGGACCTCAAGAAAATCAAGCCATACGGCGACACGATGAACGATGGCAAAGTGCAACTGAGTTTCACCTTGCCCGTACCCTGTGGCGCAGAAGCCATAGAGGCTGCCAAACAACTGCTCAAACAGATGGGATTAGAGAACCCGTCGGTGGTCTATTACAAGGAACTGACTCCCGGATTCACTTTCTTCAACTGCTATGGCAGCTGCTCGCACACAGTCAATTATGAGTCCATTTATGTGCCTAAAGTGGAGTCGAACGTGATGTCAATGCCCGATACGGACGAGTACATCCGTCAGCACTTCGGTCGCAAGATTGTGATTGTAGGTGCATCAACAGGTACGGACGCACATACGGTCGGCATTGATGCGATTATGAACATGAAAGGCTATGCGGGTCACTACGGCTTGGAACGCTACGATATGATTGAGGCGTACAACCTCGGCTCACAAGTGCCCAATGAAGACTTCATAGCCAAGGGAGTGGAACTGCACGCTGACGCTCTCATTATCTCCCAGACCGTCACGCAGAAAGATGTACACATCCAGAACCTGACCAACTTCATCGAACTGATGGAAGCCGAAGGACTGCGCGACAAGATGATATGCTGCTGCGGAGGCGCCCGCATCACGCACGAGTTGGCGCAGGAACTTGGCTTTGATGCCGGTTTCGGGATGAACACCTACGCCGATGATGTGGCTTCGTTCATCGTTCAGGAAATGGACAAACGTGGAATGAAATAACCTATGTATATGAAACACTTAACTTCTATAACGTGCAGATTGCTATTGGTAAGCCTGTTGGCAGTCTCTGCATCAGTTCCGGCATCAGCACAACGAACACAGGCAGCTGGTTTCGATGATGATTGGGTCTTTTGGGGATATCCTGCGGTCTATCTGAATTATCAGGCAAAAATGGCTTATCCGCTTATTGACAAAATGTTACAAGCTTATCCCCCTGCCGTAGAAACAGACAAACACCGTCAGTTGGCACTTGTCACATTGGATCAGTTTCTTCACGATGCCGACTATTATAGAAGAGACGCTTTCTACCCATTCGTCAATGTCCGTATGGCACGTATGCTTGATGCGATGGACGAGACAGTACTATCGGGAGTAAGAGTATATAAACTCTATAACAGCGGTTTTATACTTAAGACGCTGAAAACGACTGTAGCGATAGATATTGTGCCTGGTGGCGAAAACTACAAAGCGTTATTGACCGATTCTGTTATTGGTGAGATAGCTGACCGTTGCGATATACTGCTCGTCACCAACTCTGACAGCAAACATGCTAACCGCAAAGTGGCAAATGCTTTCGTTGAAGCAGGCAAGAAAGTGATTGTGCCTAAAGGGTTGTGGAGCAATTTGGGCGAAACTGTTGTCGCTACAGGCGAGGCAGGTGTTGATGAGGGTATAGACCTTGGTGCGATGACGCTTCATATTCTTCCCGGACATAACGGTAACGTCCGTAACAACGTCTATATTATGGACTTTAAGGGACGTGGTATAGTGGCACATACAGGCGCGCAGGACAACAACAGCGATTGGGAGTGGATAGACAGGATACATGACCAATACAATATTGATATACTGCTGACTAAAAGCCAGAACATCTATCTGGATGCAATGTTGAAAGGTTTCCAGCCCCGATTGGTGATAACTTCTCATGAGAATGAGATGGAGAGTACGGTTGACCGCCGCGAATCGTACTGGACGACACAGAAGAGGATGAAGAGTCTTGCCGAATTGGGTATTCCTAATGTGGTTATGACGTGGGGTGAGGCGTTTGACTATGCTGACTCCGAATCGAAGAATATCTCCTCCTCCGCTAATAAAGTACTGATTGACGGGCATATTTACATCGAACGCAAAGGTTCGATTTATACTCCTTCAGGCATAAAAGTGAAATAGTAAAATGACAGGACTATGAAAAGAACTATATTTACCGCTCTTGTGCTGATGAGCGTCGCTTTTTCTTCCACGGCACAGACATCAAGCGAAAACCCTTACGCAAACAATTATATCTATTGGGGCTATCTTGCTGACTACAAACTTGGTCAGGCAAGTTCGGCTTTCACAGCCATAGACGATATGCTCCAGACGTATCCTCCACAAATTGACATTGCCCTGCCACGTGAAATGGCATTGGTCAGTCTTGACCAACTGCTTCACGACACTGATAACGACCAGACAGAGCCTTTCTATACGTTCATCAATGCACGTATGGAGCGAGTACTCAAGGACTTGGACAGACCCGTTGAGAAAGGTTTGAGAATATATAAGATGTACAACGATGGTTTTATTATCAAGTCAAAAAAAGCCACCGTTGCGATTGACGTTATCCCGGGCGGATCGGACTCTAAACCGTTTATCAAAGACTCGATTATATTTGGTATATGCGACAAATGTGATGCTTTGTTTCTATCTCATTGCCACCCTGATCATGTTAATTTGAGGATTGCCAAATCGTTTGCTGCACGCGGCAAAAGAGTGATTGCACCAAAAGACTGGTGGGTAGGCGTTGATCCGATGATTCAGCCTATTGAAGTGGAAAACAAGATAGTAGATATAGAGTTTGGAGAATTAGATCTCACACTTCACGTGCTGCCCGGTCACCAAGGCGATGTGTATAACAACATCAATGTGGTTGAGTTCCACGGTGAGGGAACGGTGGCTCAGACTGGTGATCAGTGGGGAACGCAGGACCTCGAATGGATAGACCATGTGCATGAGAGCTACGACATAGATATACTGATGCCCAACTGCTGGATTAACGATATGGAAAGACATTTACGCGGTTTCGGAGCCAAGATGCTCATCACTGGTCACGAAAACGAATTGGGCGAACACTCCATTGACCACCGTGAGGCATATTGGATTACAATGAAGAAGATGGAACAACTGGCTGAACTCAATATGCCCAACGTGCTGATGACGTGGGGTGAATGGTACGAGTATCAGAGATAATTAACAATCAAAAATATATACTGTTATGGAAAAAGAACAAGTAAGAGAAGTGATTGCCCGTCGTGCTGCACGTGAATTGCACGATGGTGATGTGGTGAACTTGGGTATCGGTCTTCCGACCATGATTCCTAATTATCTGCCCGAGGGCATAACTGTAACGTTGCAGACGGAGAACGGAGCTATGGGGCTTGGTCCGTCGCCTGAAGCAGGCAAGGAGGACAAGAATCTGGTCAATGCCGGCGGCGGTTCGATAACTCTCATTCCGGGTGCCAGTACTTTTGACAGTGCCACATCATTTGCCATTATTCGTGGGGGGCACGTGGATGTAAGTGTACTTGGCGCTTTGCAAGTAGATGAAAAAGGCAACCTTGCCAACTGGATTATTCCCGGTAAGATTGCTCCGGGTATGGGAGGCGCAATGGATCTTGTGGTAGGTGCCAAACGAGTTATCATCGCTATGGAACACACGCAGAAAGGTGCTCCGAAAATATTGAAAGAATGTACATTGCCATTGACAGCAGCCGGACAGGTTAATATGATTATCACCGAAATGGGGGTTATTAACGTGACTGAAGAAGGCTTGGTACTCGTAGAAAAGCACCCTGACTTTACCGTCGAGCAGATTCAGGCTGCCACAGAGGCGCGACTCATTGTTTCAAAGGATCTTAAATCGATGCTTGACTAATGGCATACACCTATTTACGTTACGCTGAAGAGGGTATGATAGGCACGCTGACCCTGAGTGCTCCCGAATCGCTCAATTCGCTCAATTCAAAGTTGATAAGCGAACTTAAGCATTTCCTTCTGCACCTTAACACAAAGGCAGTCCGTGTGCTTGTCTTGACAGGTGACGGCGACCGTTCTTTTGTAGCCGGTGCCGACATATCGGAGATGGCCGGTTTTGATGAAGTGGAAGGTTTCAATTTCGGTCACGCAGGAGCGGAGGTGTTCTGCCTGTTGGAAGACCTGCCCATCCCTACGATAGCTGCCATCAATGGTTTTTGTCTTGGTGGCGGCTGCGAGATAGCTATGGCCTGCGATATTCGTTATGCATCATCCAAGGCCAAGTTCGGTCAGCCGGAAGTCGGATTAGGCATCATCCCCGGGTTCAGCGGCACTTATCGTCTGCCTAAACTGATTGGTCAAGGTATGGCAAAAGAGTTGATTTACAGCGGCAAGGTAATTAAAGCCGATGAGGCGTTGCGCATCGGTTTAATCAATGGTGTTACCGCACCTGAAGAGTTGATGACTACCGTTCGCGCTTTAGCCGAAAAGATAGCCAAAAACGCACCTGTAGCTGTAAGAAACGCCAAACAGTGTATCAACCGTAACTACGATATGAACCGTACCGACGCATTGCGGTTGGAAAATAATCTTTTCGCGCAATGTTTTGACACAGAAGACCAAAAGAACGGTATGACCGCTTTCCTTAATAAAGAAAACGTTGAATATAAGGGCGAATAACACTAAAAAACATATAACTATGAAAATTTATGTAATTGGAACAGGCACGATGGCAAAAGGAATAGTGAAAGCCTTTGCCGCCAAGATGCCGGTTGTAATGAAGAGCCGCACACAGGCAAGTCTTGACAAAGCGATGGCATCCATAGAGAAAGGCTATCAGAAACTTGTGGAGAAAGAAAAGATGACCGGAGAGGTGATGAAAGCCATACTCGCCAACATCACTACCACTACCGATTATGCCACTTTTGCCGATGCCGACCTCGTCATTGAGGCAGCTGTGGAGGATATGGAACTCAAGAAAGAGGTGTTCCGTCAGCTTGACACAATCTGCAAACCGGAAGCCATCTTCGCCACCAACTCATCATCCCTGTCTATCACCGAGATAGCTGCTGCCACGCAGCGTGCTGAACGTTTCATCGGTTGCCATTTCTTCAATCCCGCTGACCGTATGGCACTCGTTGAGGTCATCAACGGACAGCGCACAAGCCAAGAGGTGACTGATACCATAGTGGCTCTATGTAAAGAGATTGGCAAAACCCCTGTACCCGTGAAAGAGGCTCCCGGGTTTGTGGTTAACCGTATTCTTATCCCTATGATTAACGAGGCTGTCGGTATCTTGGCTGACGGTATAGCCAGTGCCGAAGATATAGACCAGTGCATGAAACTTGGCGCTAATCACCCGATGGGGCCATTGGCTTTGGCTGACCTTATAGGTAACGATGTCAATCTCGCTATCATGGAGGTTCTCTATAAGGAGTTTGGTGATCCCAAGTATCGCCCTCATCCACTGCTGCGCAAGATGGTGCGCGCCGGCTTGTTAGGACGCAAAACAGGCGAGGGTTTCTATAAGTACTAAACATTAAACTATAAAAGCAATGGATTTTAGTTATTCAAAAACCGAAGAATTGTTCTTGCAGATGATACGTTCGTTTGCAGAGAACGAGGTTAAGCCATTGGCCGCCGAGGTGGACGAGAAAGAGATGTTCCCCGAAGAAACGGTGAAAAAAATGGCTGCATTAGGTCTGATGGGTATTCCTGTACCCAAGCAGTACGGTGGTGCCGGCGGTACGGTACAGATGTACATTATGGCAGTTGAGGAACTGAGCCGCGTTTGCGCAACTACAGGTGTCGTTTTGTCAGCTCATACTTCGCTGTGTATGAGTCCTATCTTGGAACACGGCACAGAGGAGCAGAAGATGAAGTATCTGCCTAAACTGGCTTCAGGCGAGTGGCTCGGCGCGTTCGGTCTGACAGAACCGAATGCAGGTACTGATGCCGCTATGCAACAGACTACTGCTGTTGATGCTGGCGACAAGTGGATTTTGAACGGCACAAAGATTTTCATTACCAACGCCGCTAATGCCGATGTTTTCATCGTTATGGCTATGACTGACAAGTCGAAAGGCGTAAAGGGTATATCGTCATTCATCGTAGAGCGCGGTTTCAAGGGTTTTTCTGTAGGAAAGAAAGAGTTGAAGATGGGTATTCGCGGTTCGGCTACCTGTGAGCTTATTTTTGAGAATTGTGAAGTGCCTAAAGAGAACTTGCTCGGCAGTCTCGGTGACGGCTTCAAGGTGGCGATGAAAACATTGGACGGCGGTCGTATAGGTATTGCCTCGCAGGCTCTTGGTATAGCGCAAGGTGCGCTTGATGAAACTGTCAAATATACTAAGGAACGCAAGCAGTTCGGCAAGTCAATCTCGCAGTTCCAGAACACGCAGTTCCAGATGGCTGACCTCAAGACTCGTATTGAGGCTGCACGTCTGCTCGTCCGCTCGGCAGCATGGAAGAAAGATATGGGACTCCCGTATTCTGCCGATGCCGCTATGGCCAAGCTCTTTGCGGCGGAAACTGCTATGGAAACCACCACCAAAGCCGTGCAGTTCCACGGCGGTTATGGATACACTCGTGAATATCCCGTTGAGCGTATGATGCGTGACGCTAAGATTACAGAAATCTACGAAGGTACATCCGAGGTTCAACGAATGGTTATTGCCGGTAAACTTTTCAAATAAGGAGGAATCATTATGAATATCATTGTTTGTGTAAAACAAGTTCCCGATACAACGGAGATTAAGATTGATCCCGTTAAAGGCACGCTCATTCGTGATGGCGTTCCTGCTATTATGAACCCTGATGACAAGGGAGGTTTGGAACTGGCTCTTCGTCTCAAAGAGCAGACCGGTGCCACCGTTACTCTCGTTTCGATGGGACCCCCACAAGCCGACAAGATGCTTCGTGAAGGTCTCGCCATGGGGGCCGACCGTGCCATCCTGCTCAGTGACCGCCGTTTTGCGGGTGCCGATACTTTGGCTACATCCTACGCTCTTGCAGGTTGCATCAAGACTTTGGACTATGACCTTATCATTGCCGGCCGTCAGGCTATTGACGGAGATACGGCACAGGTGGCTCCGCAAATAGCCGAACACCTCGACCTCCCCCAGGTAAGCTACGTCATTGATGCGGAAAAGACCGCTGACGGCGTGCGGGTTAAGAAAGAAACAGAAGACAGCGTGCAGACTCTTGAAGTGGAAGGCAGATGCGTTCTCACAGTGCTGGCTTCGGCTTTCAAGGCTCGTTACATGACTGTACAAGGTATCATTGACGCTTACAACCGGGAGGTTGAAGTATGGTCGGCTGACAGCATTGACGTGGACGAAAACCTCTTGGGACTCAAAGGCTCGCCTACAAAAGTACACAAGTCTTTCCCGAAAGCGCTCAAAGCACCGGGTGAAGTATTTGAATTGAGCGATGAAGAGGCCGTTGAACTCATAGTAAGTCGTCTGAAAGAGAAACACATTATTTAAGGAGGTATGACTATGGAAAAACAAGAATATCAAAACGTCTATATCTTTGCAGAACAACGCGAAGGTGTCATACAGAACGTGGCATACGAACTGCTTGGCAAAGCCAACGACCTGGCTAAAGAGTTAGGCCAGCACGTTGTAGCATTGTTGCTAGGTGACGGCATTGCCGACAAGGCGCAAGACCTCATTGAAATGGGGGCGGACGAGGTTATCGTTATTGACCGTCCGGAACTGCGCGACTACCTTACAGAGCAATACACGCAGGCTATGTATCAGGTTATTATGGAGCGCAAACCGCGTATTGTACTCTATGGAGCCACCACTATCGGTCGCGACCTTGCTCCTCGTTTGAGCTGCAAACTCAAGAGCGGACTTGTGGCTGACTGCACCAAACTGACCATTGAGCCTGACAAGGACGGCAACCTTGACTTCTTCTCCACACGTCCCGCCTTTGGCGGTAACCTGATGGCAACTATCGTTTGCCCGACCTCGCGGCCGCAGATGTCCACAGTACGTCCCGGCGTGATGCAGAAGATGCAGCGTGTTCCGGGCAAACAAGGGGTCATCACACGCTTTGAGCCGCATTTCGATGCTTCCAAGTTCCACGTTCGCCTCGTCGAAACGAAGAAGAACCAAGAGAAAGTGGCTGATATAAGCAATGCCAAGATCCTTATCTCCGGTGGTCGTGGCGTTCACGATGCTGAAGGCTTCAAGAAACTGCAAGGCTTGGCGGACGTAATGGGTGGTATGGTTTCATCGTCACGCGCCATGGTTGATGCAGGGGTTATGGACCATGCTTATCAAGTGGGTCAGACCGGCAAAACCGTTCGTCCCAACTTGTATATGGCTTGCGGTATCAGCGGCGCTATCCAGCACCTTGCAGGTATGGAAGAGTCCGGATACATAGTGGCAATCAACAAGGATAAGTTCGCACCTATTTTCTCAGTTGCAGACCTTGGTATCGTAGGTGACTTGCATAAGATTGTTCCTATGCTCACCGAACGCATAAAGAAAGAGTTGGAGAAATAACCACGTATCACGTGCCATTCCTGTAGAGACGGTATTCTATACCGTCTCTCTCTTTATTATACCGTCTCTCTCTTACCGTAAGCCATGTCCGTCTTTACTCGTTCTCTGCCGTATGTTTGCCGACGGTGAGCCGACAGTGAGCCGACAGTCAACCGACTGTATGTGTCAAAATTCAGGACAACACAAAAAAAGACATCTCCCTTTCGGAAGATGTCCATCTTGTGCATTAGTCTTACAGATTATCGAACTTTAATTGATAGCCTGAAAGCATCACAATGTCAACTATTTACATTCTATAAAACTCCTTCACCAATGGGTCTAACTCAAAATCTCGCAGCACATCCAGATAAGATAGCGACGTTTCCAGGACTTTGAATGTGGGCTTGACTTTTATATTCAGCTTGCACGCAAATATCCTCAGTAACCTATACAACTTATCAATGATAGGAAATACTGAGAATTTGAGATTATTCAATGCGCATGCAAGTTGCCGATATAAACCGACATAAGAGTTGTATGATTCATATCCTTTATCAACATCTTCAGGGAACTTAAATAGTATATCTCCTAAATAGATATGGGCATATTTCTTTCCCTCTTTCTTCATAAATCCTTTTCGGACTCCTTGATAATGTGAAATCATCTGCTTAATGCCTTGGCAATACTGTTGTGGACAACCCGGCGCAGCCAAAATAGACCATGTATTAGATCCACGGATAATCTCCAAACCTTCTATTGGCTGACCTTTAGCAGTCAAGTCCTTGTATATATCGTCATACACAAAACTGATTTCATCATACTTCCCATGAGCCAAATACTCCGAGAATTTCGATTCCAAGAACAAAATCACAGACTCATCAGCACTATTCTTACCAATCAATACTACGTCCATATTCGAGTTGTGTTCCTTTCCTGCTGCGTCCTTTCCGATTAGGTTCTTATACTCAAAGAGACTTTGAAAGAACTCGACCTCTTGTCCATCAATCTCCATCGTTAAAGGACGATCTTCCGAAACGGAGTAGAAGCATAACAACGCCAGCAACGAAGAAGAATGTAAGGTTGATATACGGCGATACTCTTGTCCATCACCCGAGATTGCCATAGCATATTTCTCGTCGAACCGTTCATCGCTAATGCCAAAGATGTTCTTTAGATTGGTGCATATTTCAACTTTATTCATTTTCTTATCAGCGTCAATAAAAGAACAAGAGTTAATCGAATACTTTCCTTGCCAATAAGATTGGAAGATTCTTCCTTCGTTAATGCACTTCTGCACGAAGGGATTTTGAGCGAAGAATTTATATAAATCGCTCTTGGGGAATTCCTCAATTGTTTTTATTTTAGCCATATTAATCTTTATTTCCTATAAAGAAATCTGATATGCGTCCAAACCAGTACTTCCACAGCGGAAGGTGGGAACTTGTAATTTGTTTATACTTTCTTGTCATTCTAATATATGTCTCGGCCATGCCAAGCGCTTTGCCAACACTGGTGTAAGAGCCATACACTACAAAGAGCGATTCTTTGTTGGGCCCGTAATAGATTTCACCTCTGTAAATCATATCCTAATAATTTTAACATTTTTACTAGTTTGCTCCATTTTTCGAATGGAGTCAAACGTTCCTTTCGATTCTCCGGACGGGAAGGCGACCATCGCATCTGCATCATCCACGATGAGCGAGTTTCGCACAATGGGAGCCCGTCGTCCGTAAAGTGAATAATCAGGCAAATGTTCGATGAGTTGCAGGTGATAATCTTCGGCATAACGCCTCGCGAAAGCGTCAATACCTACCGCACCGCCGGAAACAATCGTATCCACATATGCCGAGATTACCCGACCAAGTTTTTCCTTGAATTCTTCATACGAGATACTTGGATTTCTCGTTCCAACAATAGCTAATTTCATATTGACTTCAATTTTGGTTAAACGGTTTTCCTTCCATCGCCTGACGAATGAACAAGACTGCATAAGGAACAAATTTGCATCCACTTTCAGGATTGAACCGATGCCAAGCTTCCACCAATCCTGTTTCACCTCTGGTCAGAAGTTCCTCCATCGGAGCTGGGTTGCCGCCGCGCAGTTGACGACGAGCAACCGACTCAACGAAGGGATGAAACTGTTGTTTGACCTGTTCGTCCGTAAAATTTTTAATCCCGGACTCAATGTTCTTTACCAATTCCAAATTTTCGTTCATATAGAAAAACATTTAGTGTTACAATTCAGTATGTAAAAGATCGCTAATTATATATACGAACGAGATGTGTTATTGTTTTTGCTAATGAGTAATGGAACGTAGTTCTTCTTCGAGGAGTTTTATACCATCAGCATCCCGCTCCCAAATAGTCGCATACGCATCAAGAAACTCCGCCGGATAGTGCGCTTTGAGATACGCTACTTGGTATGCGAGCCATGTATAGCAAACGGAATGAGCCTTCAGAAAGGAAAAACTCGAATCACACATGGATTGCCAAATACGTTCAAGGGTCTGTTCATTGTATCCATTTTGGTTTCCGCCGGATATAAACTTTGTTTTCATTACTTCCACTATAGGTTGATTCATACGTACGAGTGCCCAACGTAGCATATTACTTTCAGCCGGAGTGAAATGGGCTATACGCTTAGCCAATAACATTGTTTGCTCTTGATAAATAATTATCCCATAGGTCTCATTGAGACATTCTTCCATAATGGGAAGTCTTTCATTTATCTCATCCTTATAGTGCTTGCAGGCAATAAACTGTGGAATCTGCTCCATCGTAGGTGGTCGATACAAAGCATTCAGCGCAAGAAGATCATTGAAGGTTTCCGGAGTAAGTTCGCATAAGTATTTCTGCATACCTTCCGATTCGAATTGGAATACACCAGCTGTACGACCTTCTTGGAAGAGACGGAATGTACGTTCATCATTTTGTGGGATGGCTTTTAGGTCTATGTCTATACCATGTGCCTGCTTGATATTGCTCAGACATCGCTTAATCATTGTCAGAACGGTAAGCCCTAAGATGGTCGTCTTACCCGGACGTATTTCTCCGAATTTCTGTGCTACGTAATCCGTCACTTTATCACGTTCGCAAGATTCGACATCAATATCAATTAACGGTACGACACTATTGTCTGAATAGAAACGTTCAAACAGCAGACCATATCTCAGCGGATCAATGTCGGTTATCTTGAGGCAGTACAGCACGAGTGAGCCTGCTGCGGAACTGCGACCAGGTCCAACATTAATGCCCATTTTGCGTGCGGCATTCACATAGTCTGCAACCATTAAAAGATAACTGATAGTACGTTCATTGGAACATAGTGTTTGGAGTTCTGTTTCTGCGCGTTGGGTGAAAGCAGGAGTTTGAATAAACTCGTTCCCATAACGCTCAAAAGCGCCTTGTAATACTTGTTGACGCAACTCTTCTTCAGGCGAAGAGGGAGAATGTAATAAGTGTGTGTTCATATAATTAGTGATTTCTACTTTTTGAAGGCAATGCGTTGCATTGGGTGAAATATTAGTGATTCGAATCTTGCGCATAGTATATATCGAAATAGTTACTTACAATAGAGGCGACCTGCATTTCAGCCAGTTTGTCGGCATACTGCCATCCGCTTTCGCAAACGGCATAGTCAGCCAACTGAGCTTTGATGGCCAGGTGGTTGGTGTTCAGATAGTCCATGACCAGTTCTTGCAGTCTGCCGCAGATCTTCTGCTGCCAATCAGCAGGCGGGTTGACGAGACAGTCCTGCATGGACTCTAAGTTGGGGAGAGCAAATTGAATTTTGATTTCATTTTCCATATCAGCAAAAAATAACGTTATAATTCTTTAATACGAAAGAGAAACGTTAGCGTTTTTGCTAATTTTGATATGGACATATAGAAAAAAGCCTTGTATTCAAAGGAATACAGGGCTTTTGAGTATGAATGTATGTTGTGAGAAAAAAGCGATTTTATTGATTTTTTAGCATTTTCAGCAAAATAGGAGATTGCAAGTTTTTGCGATACGCATTTATTTGGTGATGTAACAGGTGTAAACCATTTTCGTTTCAGTTTTTCCACTTTTTAGAGG
Organism: Paludibacteraceae bacterium; assembly: GCA_024683975.1. Lineage (GTDB taxonomy): Bacteria > Bacteroidota > Bacteroidia > Bacteroidales > Paludibacteraceae > Colicola. The sequence goes on along the minus strand of JAIKXR010000179.1, from coordinate 1,649 downwards.
TGCACAGAGTTCTTTTTTATACCCGATAATTTCTGTCCCGTTAACCGTAATTATTTGTTTCGTAAATCCTCCAAGTGCCTCGATAAATGCTTCAAAAGCTTCTTTATTTTTATCTTTCCCTTTTATGTGATGATACGCCACTATCGGCATAAAAATATGTTTTCCTCCTTCGGGGTCGCGGAAAGATCCAGCCAAATAAAAAAGCAGTTGATACCGCAAATCAAGTTCTTTTTGGGTGAGCCCTTCCAGTTCCTTATGAAGAAAATCTCCCACAAGAGATTGAAGGCGTTTATCGGCATTGGTGCTAATTCCTGCTTCTATTTTGGCTTTACAGGCATCGTATTGTTTCTTTATCGAATTACTTCCGAAAGACTCCTTCACTTTCGCTTCTAAACCGATGAAGAACGTGTCTTCGTTGGTTAACTTTCCAAAGACAACTAAGTCCTGCATACGTGTTCGACCGTAACTGTCGAAAGAGCTGCCGTGCTCAATGAGAGCAGTAGGAATGCCTTGAATGTGCTCCCCTGTAAACTGCTCCACAAGTTGCATTAACATTTGCTCTCCATCTTTACACATGAAATCTTCAGCAAGGCTTTGAGCACTATAACCTGATTTCCAATGGTCTACCTTTCCTTTCGAATCATGCATGTGGAATACTTTTTCCCATTCTTCGTAGGATTTAACAGATTCTCCTTTTTTCGAACCATAAAAATAGTTGAATTTACCCATATTGTTTAAAATTTTCATTTTATTATTACATATAATACGAATAAGGGTCGTTATCGTCTTTGCTAATCAACGGTTCTAATTCTTGTAGGACGGTTGATTCTCGCGCAAGTTGCTTATAATATTTGGTTTCCATCACGCGCTTGGCGGACCAATAGAACATATAATAATGCTCCTTGCGAACTTGGGCAACAAGGCACTTGCGCTCTGCTTCGGCTGCTTTCTCTCGCTCAGCCTCAGCGCGCTCTTCCACATTGACAGGCGCAGGAGTTGCGGGCAGAATGTTGAGTTGGATGTCGAGAACATCAGCAATACGTCGGAGCGTTTTGTAAGTGGGCGAAGTCAGCCCGTTCTCTATATGCGAGTAGTTGGGCGCAGCAATCCCGACGAGCATAGCCACATCCTTAGCGGCAAGACCACGTTTAAGGCGCACCTCACGAATGAGCGCACCGATGTTCTGGCGTGCTCCCTCGTCCTCAAAGAAGAGACGCGGCACGAACCCCTCGCGCTTACAATGCTTAACTACGTACGCGATAACACTTATACAATCCGCAGACTTGATATCATCGTAGAAGAGATGCTCAATGCGCGTCGCCATCACCGGATAGGTGAACTTGGCGGTTTCGCGCGGAAGGATGAAAGAACAAAAATGTTCGTCCTCCATCGTGAATACCTGTACGATATTCTCATTGACTATTTTAACTTTAACGTCCATGCGCACCACAATATTACGACGCAAAGGTACAAAAAAATCTGAGATACGCAAGGAAAACACAAAAAAAGCAGGGCAACCGCATCAAATTATTCATAAAAAGTCACACAGTTATATTGCGAAGGGTCGTCATGTTTTGATTGAACAGCCAGTCGCAGTAGTTCTTCAAAACAGTTGTATTTTATTGATTTTTAATTGCATATCATTTGTA
>JAIKXR010000178.1 GCA_024683975.1 Paludibacteraceae bacterium | reverse complement strand
TCAAAGCCTCATTGAATGCGGACTACATGTTAGATATGGTCAAAAACTATAAATTTTGATGCGGTTGCCCTGAACAATTGGTCTCTCATTTTGCTAATAGGGATTTCTTGATATAATGACTTCTTGTTTTTTTCTTGTTCTAATTCAAGAATTCTAACAAAATTGTCAAGCATCATTTTAACGATTGTGGCACTATCCAATACGATATCATTAATAGCGAAATACAGCCAACCATCGTTATTGATGTGTATATTTTCGCAATGTGCCCCAATATAATAAAAGTTATTTGGATCTCCGTCACGAGGGACAAGAGGGATGTCTTTTCTCTTGGAATCTGTATTAACGACTTGCATAACCAATGCGCTTTGTGGTAATTTTGGGAAGATTCTATATTCGCTTCTCAACTTATTTCTATCGTTCTCTGGATTAACCCGCTCTCCATTAGCACCAAAAAATTCATCTGTTGACTGTTTGTTGTTCTTGGCATTATCATACAAATGATGAATGGCAGTATTACCTCTTCCAGAAGCATGAACAGAGATAATATCCCCTTTCTTGACTTGAATACCGGAGTTTGCCCATAATTCTGCCGTATTAAACAGAAAGTAAGATATTTCCTTTTCCTCGTCTCTCAATTGGGTTGCGCCTAAAGCATTAGTGGTAATGTCGCTATATGTATAAGAGTTTTTGAGTTGTACAATGATAATAGAAATACCCCAAAATAGAGCAAGTCCAATTATAATAATTATAAATGCAAACAAAAACACTCTTTTCTTGTCATCCAAGATATTAACCACATCCTGCCATCTTTCAATATGAATGTGCAGTTCCTGTTTGTCTTTCTGACGTTTGTTTGATGTTTGTTTTCCCTCTTTCATTATGATTATAGATTATTGTAATTAAATCCTTAATAACTGGTTTCTTTATTATGCGGTTTGAATTGTTCGGCAAAATAGATTTTTAAAGATAGACCTCATATATCATATTTTTCACACCGCAAAGGTACAAGAGATTTTTGACATACGCATTTTTTTATTCAAAATCTATTGCAATTTTTACTCAAATCTGTCTTGGTTTTTACTCAAAAGTACTGTTTTGTTTACTCAAAACTATCGTCCTTTTTTTATTTCATACCAAAGAACGCCGGTACGGGTGTATGGTCTTCGTTCATTGCGTTCAAATACTATTTGAACCCGGCTTCTCAGAGCCGTCTGTAGTGTATGTGTCTTCGTCCGTTGCGTCCGAATTCTATTCGGACATCGGCTCCCAGGAGCCGCCTGTAAAGGCATTGTTATTGACCTTTTTGGGAATTGTTCGGAATACTCGCGCTTTATATTTGGTGTAAAATTCCGGCTCTGTGCAATTCGGAAACTAATGCAAATAAAAGAAAAAAATCAATACTTGTTTCGTTTTTATCATAAATGTCATTACCTTTGCGCGTTTTTTGGAGAATATCCCGAAACCGGACAGACAAACTAAACAAATTTCTTTATATAACTAATTAAAAACAAACAAAATTATGTGGTTAAAAGACTCGTCCATAGGGCGTAAGTTCGTAATGAGTATTACGGGTGCGTTCTTGGTTCTTTTCCTTCTCTTCCACGGCAGTATGAACCTGTGCCTTGTCATTGATGACCTGTTCGGGACAACTGCCTACAACTGGATTTGCGCCATGCTGGGTGCGAACTGGTATGCCGTCATCGGTTCGCTGGTTATTGCGCTGGCGGTGGTTGTTCACTTTATGTATGCCATTGTGCTGACCATCCAGAACCGCCGTGCGCGCGGCAACGACCGCTATGCCGTCGAGGCGCGTCAGGAAGGTGTGGACTGGGCATCACAGAACATGCTCGTTCTCGGCATCATTGTCATCGGGTTCCTCGTGCTGCACCTCTACAACTTCTGGTTCAAGATGCAGTTCGCCGAACTGACCGGCATCGAGACATCGGCGTTCGACCCGCAGGACGGCAGCGCTCTGGTGAAAGCCCTGTTCACGGACGGCTGGTGCGGCATCGTGTATTGCCTGCTGTACATCGTATGGCTCTGCGCCCTGTGGTTCCATCTCAGTCATGGCGTATGGTCGGCTATGCAGACAATGGGCCTGAGCAACACCAAGTGGCTCTCGCGCATCAAGGTTATCGGCACAGTGGTTGCCACCGTTGCAGTAGGTCTGTTTATGATAGTGGTTATCTATTTCTTGGGATACAATATCGGTCAGATGTTGCATTAACACATAATTTATCATTCACAATAAGGATACGATTATGACAAATACAGAAGATTTATTTGCAGCCGCTAAAGAAGTGGCAGGCAAAGTGAAAGAAACGGTTCAGGAAGCGGTAGCGGCAGTTCAGGAAGTATCGAAAGCCATAAAGGAGGAGGTTGCCAAAGAGAATAATATCATCACGCCGAAGATGGCGAAGATTCCTGAGGGACCGTTGGAGAAGAAATGGACCAACTACAAGGACCACCAGAAACTTGTCAATCCCGCCAACAAACGTCGTTTGGACGTGATAGTGGTAGGTACGGGTCTGGCAGGGGCATCGGCAGCAGCCACTCTCGCCGAGTTAGGATTCAACGTTCTGAATTTCTGCATACAGGACTCACCCCGCCGCGCACACTCCATAGCCGCACAAGGCGGTATCAACGCAGCGAAGAACTATCAGAACGACGGTGACTCTGTCTATCGTCTCTACTACGACACCATCAAGGGTGGTGACTATCGCGCACGTGAAGCCAATGTCTATCGTCTGGCGGAAGTGAGCAACAACATCATCGACCAGTGTGTGGCACAGGGTGTTCCATTCGCTCGCGAATACGGTGGACTGCTTGACAACCGCTCGTTCGGAGGCGCACAGGTGAGCCGCACTTTCTATGCCAAAGGTCAGACAGGCCAGCAGTTGCTGCTGGGCGCGTACTCTGCACTGAGCCGTCAGATTGGCAAAGGCAAAGTGAAAATGTACAACCGCCACGAGATGCTGGACATAGTGATGATAAAAGACGAGAACGGTGAGGAGCGCGCACGCGGAATCATCGCCCGCAACCTCGTTACCGGTAAGATCGAGCGTTTCTTCGGACACGCCGTCGTTGTCGCCTCCGGCGGTTATGGCAACACGTTCTTCCTCTCCACCAACGCCATGGCTTCCAACGGTTCGGCTGCCATGCAGATGTACCGCCACGGTGCCTACTTCGCCAACCCCTGCTACGCGCAGATTCACCCCACTTGCATCCCAAAACACGGTGACTTCCAGTCGAAACTGACACTGATGTCGGAGTCGCTGCGCAATGACGGACGTATATGGGTACCCAAGAAACTTGAGGACGCAAAGCGTCTGCAAAAGGGCGAAATCAAGGGGCGCGACATTCCCGAAGAGGACCGTGATTACTACCTCGAGCGTCGTTATCCCGCCTTCGGCAACCTCGTACCCCGTGACGTGGCTTCCCGCGCCGCCAAGGAGCGTTGCGATGCCGGTTACGGCGTGAACAACACCGGTCTGGCTGTCTTCCTCGACTTCAGCGAAGCCATCCAGCGCCTCGGCAAGGACGTTGTCGCTCAGAAGTACGGCAACCTCTTCCAGATGTACGAGAAGATAGTTGACGAGAACCCTTACGAGAATCCGATGATGATCTTCCCCGCCATCCACTATACGATGGGTGGTATATGGGTTGATTACGAACTTCAAACCAGCGTCAAAGGTTTGTTCTGCATTGGTGAGGCTAACTTCTCCGACCACGGAGCCAACCGTCTGGGTGCTTCGGCATTGATGCAAGGATTGGCTGACGGATATTTCGTACTTCCTTATACCATACAGAACTACCTCGCCGACCAGATCGGTGTGGCTCGTATGAGTACCGACCGTCCCGAGTTTGACGCGGCGGAAAAGGCTGTACAGGACAAGATTGACCGCCTGATGAAGATTCAGGGCAAACGCTCCGTGGACAGCATCCACAAGGAACTGGGTCTCGTTATGTGGGACTTCGTCGGCATGGGACGTACTGCCCAATCGCTGAAAACAGCCATTGAGAAAATCAACGCAATCAAGAAAGAGTTCTGGAGCAATGTCTATATCCCCGGCAAGGCTGATTCGCTCAACAACGAGCTGGAGAAGGCTCTCCGTCTGGCGGACTTCATCGAGATAGGACGTCTGATGGCTATTGACGCGCTCAACCGCGAGGAGTCCTGCGGAGGTCACTTCCGCGAGGAGTACCAGACCGAGGAAGGCGAGGCTCTCCGTCAGGATGACAAGTTCTCTTACGTTGCCTGCTGGAAATACAAAGGTGAAGACCAGGATCCCGAACTCATCAAAGAGCCTCTGGACTACGAGTTCACCGAACGCAAGACACGTAACTATAAGAATTAGTTGAAAGTTTATAGTTAAAAGAAGTCTAACAGTTAAAAAGTATAGTTATGGACAGTTATATAGATATCAAGGTTCGGGTATGGCGTCAGGCAGGCCCGAAAGCGCAGGGTCATTTTGAGACCTACGAACTGAAACACATCTTCCAGGGAGCATCGTTCCTTGAGATGATGGATATTCTCAACGAGCAGCTCATCGCGGAGCACAAAGACCCTATCGCATTCGACCATGACTGCCGCGAGGGTATCTGCGGTATGTGCTCGATGTACGTGAACGGTCATCCGCACGGTCCCGACAGTGCCATCACCACCTGCCAGCTGCACATGCGCAAGTTCCACGACGGCGAGACCATCACCGTTGAGCCGTGGCGCAGCCGTGCCTTCCCTGTAATCAAGGATCTGATGGTGGACCGTCAGGCATACGACAAGATTATGCAGGCTGGAGGTTTCGTTTCCGTCAACACGGGCGGCGTGCCGGATGCCAATGCCATCCCCATTCCCAAGCCTGTTGCCGACGAGGCGATGGATGCCGCCAGTTGTATCGGCTGCGGTGCCTGCGCGGCGGCTTGCAAGAACGGAAGCGCGATGCTCTTTGTGGCTGCGAAAGTCAGCCAGCTCAACCTGCTTCCGCAGGGCAAGGCGGAGAAGCACCAGCGCGCCAAGGCGATGCTGCAGAAGATGGACGAACTCGGATTCGGCAACTGCACCAACACCGGTGCCTGCGCCGCCGAATGTCCCAAGCAGGTCAGCCTCACCCATATAGCCCGCCTCAACCGCGACTTTATCGGTGCCAAGTTCTGCGACTGAACTCTTTGTATGAGTAATGATAATGATAAGGGTGTGCGTCTGTATCGCACGCCCTTGTTTTTTTATTTGTGTGGTTATGTGGAAAAGTGTACTTTTGTGCGCTGAATATCTGAATAAATAATCAGTTAAACGATACAGATATGTTTATAATAGGCATAGCGGGCGGTACAGGCTCCGGCAAAACAACAGTGGTGAGAAAACTCATTGAACGCCTTCCCAAAGGCGAAGTGACGGTCATTCCTTTGGATTCGTATTACAAGGATTCAAGTCATATTCCTGCTGAAGAGCGTCAGAAAATCAATTTTGACCACCCCGATGCCTTCGAGTGGAAACTGCTCATCCACCAGTTGCAGCAACTGAAAGAGGGGCGCAGTGTGGAACAGCCTATATACGACTACGTTACATCGTCCCGCCTGAAAGATACAATTCACGTCGAACCAAGCGAGATTATCATCTTGGAGGGTATAATGGTTCTTCACCATCATAAACTGCGCGAGCAAATGGATCTGAAAGTGTTTGTGGATGCTGATGCCGACGACCGTCTGATTCGCGTAATCAGCCGCGATATAGTGGAGCGCGGGCGTACGACCGAGATGGTGATAGAGCGTTATCAGAAAGTTCTGAAACCTATGCATGAGCAGTTTATCGAACCGTGCAAGCGTTTTGCAGACGTGATAATCCCGCAGGGCGGTCATAACAACGCTGCTATCAATATGATGGCTAAATTTATCAAACAGCAGATTCGTGAGCGCGAATAAACCTTCGTTGGGAGTCTTGTTCTGGACGTACCTTAAGATAGGCGCGTTCACTATAGGCGGCGGCTATGCTATGCTGGCGTTGATTCAGCGTGAGGTGGTGGATAACTACCACTGGTTGGACGAAAAGGAGTTTCTCAATATGATGGCGTTGGCACAAGCCGCTCCGGGATTGATAGCCGTCAATAGCGCCATCTTTCTGGGGCATCGGTTGGCAGGTTGGAAAGGGGTGGGGGTATGTGTGGTAGGAGCAGTGCTGCCGTCAATAGTCGTGATACTGCTCATAGCGGTGTTTTTCTCCCAATACAAGGATGCGCCGGCGGTTGAGGCGGTTTTCAAGCGTGTGCGTCCGGCAGTGGTTGCCCTCATTGCGGCAACGGTAGTCAGATTAGCTAAACATATTTGGTGATGGTCTATTTGCAACTTTTCCTGTCTTTCTTAAAAATCGGTTTCATCGGTTTTGGCGGTGGAATGGCTATTATATCCCTTATTCAGCAGGAGGTTATGCGTTACGACTGGGCAACTGAACAGGAGTTTGTTGATATGGTCGCCATCAGTCAGGTGACCCCGGGACCGATAGGTATGAACTGTGCAACCTACGTGGGTTATACGGCAGGCGGTGTGGCAGGAAGCCTGATAGCATCGGCAGGGATAATTCTCCCGTCAATATTGATAATGATGATCGTCTGTCGTTTGTACGACCGCATACGTGACCGTTGGCGGGATAATTCGGTTTTTATGTGGGTGTTCAGATTTATCAGGCTGATGGTAGTGGTGCTGATAACCCATGCGGCAGTAACGTTGATGTCTCCGGCGTCTTTTCCTGATGCTGGTAGTTGGGTGGTCTTCGGAGTGGTTTTTATGTGCAGCGTATTGCCCGTTTTTGTCAAATCTGAGCAAGGGAGCGCAAAAAGAAAGGTGTTGGACGCACTCAGTCACCCTATATATCTTATCTTGTTTTTCGGTGTTTTGGGGTTGGTTGAGTATTTTTTGTGAGATTTTTGCTTTTTTCTTTTGCAGGTTCAGAAAATAGCCTTACTTTTGCGCGCTTTTTCGGTGGGAAGGCATTGCCTAATGGTGTAATGGTAGCACTACAGATTCTGGTTCTGTCTGTCTGGGTTCGAGTCCTGGTTAGGCAACTATCCGAGACTGTCGAGTAAAATCACAGTCTCTTTTTGTTTCCCCATTGCCGTAAGTCCTTGAAGATACGGCGATTCTCTCGGCAATAAGATTTACGCACATGGTTCGATAATCGCCTGTTTTCTTATCGAAACAAACTCCATCTGGAAATAACAGATTCTGCAATCCCTGACGAAAACCGTAGTCGATGCTGTTCTGTAAACTGTCTAATTAACAGAAGATTAGTAGTGGGAGTGGCAGTTCCTCTTCTATTACATCCTTTATCCTCTGCGATTGCAGAGGACAAAGAATGTAGTTTGAGTTAAACAAAAAGCGCATTTTTTTCACTACATCCGTTTGAGAATGATTCTTTGGGATAATCGAGAGAAAAAGCACGATCTTTGCACCCGCTTAGCATAAGCGGCGCGTTCTAATACATGTATTTGCAGAAATATATGAGAGATTTGGACTAAAAATGAAGATTTTTGTGGCTTTTTGTATGAAAAATTTGCGAATGTCTAAATTTTTTAGTAATTTTGCAGCGATTATCAGTGGATAATTCTGTCGAATAAACAAATCTTTGCGATTTCGTCAGCATACATAATGGTACTGACACCCCAATCATCTGTGGAAATCTAGCAGTTTGCATCAGTGATGAAAGGTTGGCAGGGTTAGTGCGTCATAGACGCGCTGCTTTTGCATAATTTCATCACAGGTTTTGCTAGAACCTCCACAGAGTTATGTAGTAGCAGTGCTTTTTGTATATTTTATATATAGGAGAGTGCCGAAAATCCTATAAAGCAATAGTTCGTTAATATTTTAGGAATATATTTTTTGATTTTATGCTGCATTTGCAGTGAAATCAAGGAGTTCTTTGACAATTTTAGTATTTATTCGCTGATTCGGGAAAATCCCGGATTGTGATAAAATTCGCCGTATCA
>JAIKXR010000169.1 GCA_024683975.1 Paludibacteraceae bacterium | reverse complement strand
ACAAAGCGTATCAGTTTCTCCTTGTCGGGAGCCTGTTCATAACCTTCTTCCTTGTAAATACGGTTTTCAATAAAAATCTTCTCAAGCGATGTGAAGAAGTACTGCTCCTCCAGTTCGCCTTTCTGTATCTCCAGTTCGCGCCGTAGCAATCCGCGTGTCTTATCCACCGACTTGCGCAACAGGTCGCTCACCGTAGTGAAAATAGGTTTGTTGTTCTCGATCACGCAGCAGTTCGGTGATATGCTCACCTCGCAGTCCGTAAAAGCATACAGCGCGTCTATCGTCTTGTCAGATGACGCGCCAGATGCCAACTGAACCACTATCTTCGCCTGCTCTGCCGTATAGTCGTCCACCTTGCGAATCTTAATCTTGCCTTTCTCTTGTGCTTTGAGAATGGTCTCAATCATCTTCGTTGTGGTCGTACCGTATGGCACCTCGGTTATTATCAGGGCTTTGTTGTCATCGGCTTTTGTTATGTGCGACCTTATGCGAACAACGCCGCCCCTCTCGCCGTCGTTATAACGGCTCACATCCACCTCACCGCCCGTCGGAAAGTCCGGATAAAGTTGAAACTCCTCACCGCGCAAGTAACTTAACGCCGCCTCGCATATCTCGCAGAAATTATGCGGCAGTATCTTAGAGTTCAATCCAACAGCGATGCCTTCAACGCCTTGTGCCAGCAATAGAGGGAACTTGACAGGCAGATGCACGGGTTCTTTCTTCCGCCCGTCGTATGACAGCATCCATTCTGTTGTCTTCGGATTGAACACCGTCTCAAGAGCAAACTTGCTCAGCCGCGCCTCAATGTAACGGGGGGCTGCCGCACCGTCACCTGTCAGTATATTGCCCCAGTTCCCCTGGCAATCAATCAGCAGGTCTTTCTGACCCAGTTGAACCAATGCATCGCCTATGCTTGCATCGCCATGGGGATGGTACTGCATCGTCTGACCGACTATGTTCGCCACCTTGTTGTACTTGCCGTCATCCACTGTCTTCATCGCATGCAGAACACGACGCTGAACCGGCTTCAATCCGTCCTCTATCGCCGGCACAGCACGCTCCAGTATGACGTATGACGCATAGTCCAAGAACCAGTCTTGGTACATGCCCGTCAGGTGATAACGAACCTTATCGCTGTCAGACTCCATAACTCAACCCCGGTTTATTGAAGGCTGCGACCCAAAAAGATGTAAAGCAATATACCTGCCGCCTCTAATGCTAGTGAGGCAACCAACAGACCGTTGGCAGGTACTGACAAATGGTAAACCACTAAGCAGACCACGCCTGCCAAAACTAAAATAAGTCCCAAGTTCTTAAGAAATGTATTCATTTTTTCTTTTGTTTTGTATTCTCTTTCTATAAACCGCGCAAAATTACGGCTTTATGAATGTTTATGCAAATAAAAAATTACAATTCACCGTACAAGTCAAACGCTTCGGCTCTTTTGATGGTCACATCGTAGAATTCTCCGGCTTTCAGTTCTGATGAATTTTCAATCAGCACCTCGTTATCCACCTCCGGCGAATCGTGTTCTGTCCTGCCTACAAAATACTCTCCTTCCAGTCTGTCAATCAGCACTCTCATCCTTTGTCCCACCACCGTCTGCTGTTGCTCTTCTGCTATCTCCTGCTGTATAGCCATTAGCTCCTGCAGTCTTGCCTGCTTGATATTTTCAGGCACATCGTCCTTATAATGAAGATATGAGTAAGTTCCCTCTTCATGCGAATATGCGAAAGCACCCATCCGCTCAAAACGCATCTTGCGGATCCACTCTTTCAGTGCTTCAAAATCCTCCTCTCTCTCGCCCGGATGACCCACCATCAGCGTTGTCCTCATATAAATTCCCGGCACCTCGCGCCTGATCCGCTCTATCACACTGTCCTGCTCGGCCGAACTTATATGTCGGTGCATAAGTCTTAACATATTGTCCGTTGTGTGCTGCAATGCTATGTCAAGATACTTGCATACTTTTTTCTCCTCTGCCATAACTCCAAGCAAATCCATCGGAAATCCGGCAGGGTAGGCGTAGTGAAGCCTGATCCATTCAATCCCGTCTATCCTTGCCAACTGTCTGACTAACTGCGGTAAGCGATGCTCTTTGTACAAGTCCGTACCGTATGACGACAAGTCTTGGGCTATCACGTTCAACTCCCTCACTCCTTGTCGTGACAGCCATTCTGCCTCGTTCAGTATATCCTCTTCTTTGCGTGACTTCAGCCGCCCGGTTATCAGTGGAATAGCGCAGTACGAACACATCCTGTTGCACCCCTCTGATATCTTCAGGTACGCATAGTGTTTCGGTGTGGTCAACTGACGGTGGAAACCCGTACATCCTTTGTCTGTCAGACGCTTGACTAATCCTGTATAGTCAAACTTGCCATACCATCCGTCCACCTCGGGCAACTCCTCGGGCAATTCCTTTGAGTATCTCTGGCTTAGACACCCCATCACGTACAACTCATCTATTTCACCTCTCGTCTTGCGTTCTGCAAACTGAAGTATGGTGTTTACACTCTCTTCTTTGGCATCTCCTATAAAACCGCAAGTGTTTATAACCGCCACTCTGCTCTTTGGCTCGATAGGGTCGTGATGGCACTCCCATCCCATCGCCTGCAAGTCACCCATAAGACGTTCAGTATCCACAAGGTTCTTCGAGCAGCCTAACGTCAGTATGTCAATGCTCTTCTTCATCAGTTGCCCATGTCGCTGTGGAACTGTATGCGGACCAACCTGACGTGCAACTCGTCATAATCATCATACCCCAGCTCCTCCATTGCAACGTGCAGGTTGTCGCTGTCGGCGTGTTTGAAGTAATCTATTATGTCCGCTTTCTCGTCAGGGTCCACTACATCGTCTATGAAGTAGTTGATATTCAACTTGGTTCCGCTATATACGATAGCTTCCACCTCTTCTAACAGTTCGTCTAATGACATACCCTTGCTCTCTGCCAGATCGTCCAATGCCACGCGTCGGTCAATGGCCTGTATGATGCTTATCTTGCGGGCGGAATCGTGAGCCACTGTCCTCACTCTCAAGTCCTCGGGACGGATTATCTCATTCTCTTCCACATAGTCCTTGATGAGTTTGACGAACTCATCGCCGTATCTCTTGGCTTTGCCTGCTCCCACGCCGGGGATGTTCTGCAACTCCTCTATCGTAATAGGATATGTAGTGGCCATCGCCTCCAGACTCGGATCTTGGAAAATAACGAATGGCGGCACATTCATATTCTTGCTCAGTTTCTTTCGCAGGTCTTTCAGTATGGAGAACAGTACATCATCTGCTGCAGACGAACCTTCCATCTGCTCTATCGGCTCGTCTTCATCCTCGTCTTTCTTTATCTCTACGGGTATCTCGAACGGTATGGGACGCTTGATATATTTCTTTCCCTCCAATGTTATCTTCAAGTCCCCGTAGGTCTCTATGTCTTTGCGGATGTAGCCGGCTATCATCGCCTGACGGATAATGGTGAAAAGCGTCTGTTCCGTTTCGTCAGAGGCGATGCCGAAGTTCTCCATCTGGTCATGGTGGTACGACATTATGGCTGCCGTCTTGTTGCCGTGAAGCAAATCAACTATATGTTCCGCACGGAACTTCTCGTTGAGAAGCAGTATGGTCTCTATCGTTATGCCCAGCAGTTCGCTTTCATCAACTTGCAGATACGTCTTCTTGCAGTTGTCGCAGTTGCCGCAGTTGTCATACGGGTATTCCTCTCCAAAATAATTAAGCAGCAACTTGCGGCGGCAGAAAGGTGACTCCGCGTAGCCCTGCGAATCAAACAGCAACTGGTTGTTAATGTCTTGCTCTGCCACAGGTTTGTCGCGGGCAAACCTGCGCATCCTCTCTATGTCTTTCGGACTGTAGAAACATATACACAAACCTTCGCCCCCGTCTCTGCCGGCACGACCGGTCTCCTGATAATAGCCCTCTAATGACTTGGGTACATCGTAGTGAAGAACAAACCTCACATCAGGCTTGTCTATTCCCATTCCGAACGCTATCGTTGCCACTATCACCTGCACACGCTCCATCAGGAAAGCATCCTGGTTGGCACTGCGGGTAGCCGCATCCATACCCGCATGATACGGGAGGGCTGTTATATGGTTCACTTGCAGCTTCGCTGCCAGTTCCTCCACCTCGCGGCGGGCAAGACAATATACAATGCCCGACTTGCCTTCCATCTGACGAATGAATTTCACCACCTCTTTGTCCACATCCTCCGTCTTCTTCCTTACCTCATAGTACAGATTGGGACGGTTGAAACTGACCTTGAACACGGTCGCATCCATTATGTCGAGGTTCTTCTGTATATCGTGCTGGACCTTCTCGGTGGCTGTCGCGGTCAGAGCCATTATCGGAGCCTTGCCTATACGCTCGGTCATACTGTGGATATTGCGGTACTCAGGACGAAAATCGTGACCCCACTCGCTTATACAATGTGCCTCGTCTATCGCATAAAAACTTATCTTCACATCCCGCAGAAAGTCTATGTTCTCATCCTTGTTCAGACTCTCCGGTGCCAGATACAGCATCTTCGTCTTGCCTCGCAACACGTCATCTCTTACCGCCGTTATCTCAGGTTTCGACAGACTCGAATTGATGAAGTGGGCCACACCGTCCTCCTCCGAAAAATTGCGCATCGCATCCACCTGGTTCTTCATCAAAGCTATCAACGGACTTATAACTATCGCAACGCCATCCATCAGCAATGCCGGCAACTGATAGCACATGCTCTTACCGCCACCAGTCGGCATCAGAACAAAAGAATCCTTACCGTCCAACAGGTTCATTATTATCTGCTCCTGATTACCTTTGAACGACTCAAACCCAAAATGATGCTGCAATGCAGCTATCAACTCTTCATGACTTAATCTCATTCCCTGTATTATAGTTCTTTATTGTTAATTTATAGTGCTTTATAAAGTCTCACACATATTCATATTTCTTCCTCAAAAATATTTTTTTGAGCAATTTGTGGGATAATATTTGGCTATTTGTGTTAAAATCCGGATGTAACTTATCACATATTTATTGAATTATTTATAAATCATTGATATTCAGATGTAGAAAGTTATGTTCGTTAAAAATCACATGCTTTATTGTCAATTTATATACTTTACGAAATATCCCCTCACTGCGATAGGAAACTCCGCCAAACTCCCTTAAACGCGACAAAAATAGCGTATCTTCTCTTTGCGTGCAAGAACCTGTGCTATTTTTTGCACATTTTTTTACTCATATCTTTTTTATGTGGTTCTTATCTGTTTTCATCTCCGTTTTTTCACTGTTGTCGTATCTGTTTATTCCCCGTTCACATTCCAATCGCTACTCAAGAATCACTCTGATGGTACATCAAAAAAAGAAGCGGCTCACATCACGAACCGCATGTTGCAACATAAGG
>JAIKXR010000160.1 GCA_024683975.1 Paludibacteraceae bacterium | reverse complement strand
GATAATCAAACAACTCCATCTCAACATGTCTGCCGGAGAGTTTAAAAAATTGATATCGAGTCAGTTTCTGATACGGCGAATTTTATCACAATCCGGGATTTTCCCGAATCAGCGAATAAATACTAAAATTGTCAAAGAACTTCTTGATTTCACTGCAAATGCAACTTAAAATCACAAAATATATTGATAAAAAGTAACGAACTATTGTTATTATTTATGCTTGTTTATTTCTCCACCCACACTTGGTACGAAGGTGTCACACCTGCGGTTTCCACTCGTACTATTCATTTTTCACCATTAATCTTCCTTGCAAACTCCGTGCCAAAAAACACTCTTTCATGTGCAATCTGTGTATATTTCTTTCAAAAAGTGCAGGATTAAAACACAATCCCAAGCAGTTTCGTCTGCTTGGGATTGTGTTTTTGCAACTGTTATACGATTGTCGGATGGATATAAGCCAATCAACGTCTTACCACATTCTTGGGTTGAGTTGTTAGCACGTGGCGGTCAAACTGTTTGGCTTTGCGCGCAGGCACATAGTCATTGTTGTCAGAAGTGTGGCGATAACGGAACATCTCACCGAACTCGAAGCCTGTACTTAAAAGGTTGTATTGATTCGTAATCTCGTTCTGTTCAACTTTGACACCCCATCCGTTGTCACCGTTAAGCGGCATCATTTTCATCTCGATAGCGGGTACGTTATACATATACATTGATTTGTCGTTGTAAGCCAGTTGCATAGCTCCCTCGGTGATAATGGCGGCAGGCATAAAGTCGTAGCTGTAAGCATCAGACGACTGCATGTACATCATACGGATGAGCTGTGCGCCGTGGAAAGCCATCGTGTCTGCCGTGTACATTTCGTCCTGGAAGGCCTTGAGAGCATCCATGTCTTCATAATCGGAAGCGATGTATTCATTGAATTTATCAACAGCGAGCTGTACGTGTCCGAAAGCTTTCTCGCCATTAGTGAAAGTGCCGGCGGTGAGGACTTTCGCCTGCGTTTTAGCCTGTGTACTCCATACGCCTGTTGAAATAGAAGCTGAAGACTCCCAACCACGGTCAGCGTTCATACCTTCAGGGGCAAACCATGCCTTGGCAGGGAATGTAGCAATGTAACCTACTGACGGACCTGCATACTCACCGTTGTCGTTGATGAAGAAACCGTCAGAGAATAGGTTTATAGTTGCGTCCACGAGGAAAGCGCGGAGAGCCACCTGCTCGCCATTTTCTTTTGTCCACGTGAACACGCTGTCCACCGTATCCAGTTTAGCGAGATACTCGTCTCCTAAGGTATAGGAAACTGTGGCCTGCGTGAACGAAAGGCTCTCTAATACAGAAACGATTTCCACTTCAAGCGTGGCTGTGGCTTTGCTCTTGGTTTCTGTGATGGTCAGAGTGGTCTTACCGAGGTTCTGCGCGGTGAGCGTAACGGTGTTCTTCGAGATTTTCCAAGTTACGATGTCATCTACAGAAGTGGTAATCTCGTATGTCCCGTCCTTGGGAGTGATGGTGAAACGGTCGGTGTTGGCGACTTCGGAAGAGGTCTCGCTGTCATAAACGGTAATCGCCATTCTGACACTTGTCTTGCTCAATGTAATTTCAACCGGCTGGTCATCGATGGGCTTTTCTTCATTGTCTTTGGTTACAAAGGTGATACTGTCCACTTGTTCCATCGAAGCGGTGTATATCATTTGGCCGCCTTTCCATAGACGGATTTGGTCATAATCGTTCTGGGCTTGAAGGCTGCCCGTCGTTATGCCCGCGAGAAAAAGCGAAAAGGTCAGTAAGAGAGTGTTCTTTTTCATAGTTATTGTTTGTTTTATTGTTTGACAATAGGATATTTTATTATTGTTTGATGAATCGGATGACCTGCTTGCCGGTCAGCAGCAGATACGTTCCTGTAGGCAGTGTTGAAACATTGATAGTGGTTTCTTCGCCGGTGACAGGCTGCGTCAGAAGCAGTCCGCCTTGCATGTCATATACGCGCAACTGCTCACCCTCCGCGCCGGACACAATCAGCGCGTCCTGGGCGGGATTGGGATAAACACTCACTTTTGCAGCGGACACCAGCACATCATCCGTAGGTGTGCCGAACGAAAGACGCCGGATTTCTGATGTTTCATACTTAGCCAGAAGCGTCTTGTCTTTGGCATAAAAATACACATAGTCCGATTGTGCCACCAGCTTGCCGATTTGGGACAGGGCTAATACCTGACCACTACCGTTCAGCGGCTCCACAACAAGACTACTCTCCGCCCGGACCTCTGTCATCAGAAAGGTCAGAGCCAATAGGAACAGTGTTCTTTTCATAGAATTTTGATTTGTTTAACAGGTTATTTGTTCATAAACGAATCTGAAAAACGGGGCTTTGCATACGTACAAATGTTTGCATTTTCCACCCGAATTAACCGCAAAATTATACATTCTTCTTTAATCGCACAAAAATTAGCGATGTTTTTCAACGTATTTTATATGACAACCATCAAACGCCCCCCATCCAATGCTTATTTCGTGCTCTGGGATAGTGATTGATGTAAGATTTTTACAATAATAAAATGCCAATTTTCCAATGCTTGTTAACACGATTGCCAATAGTGATTGAGGTGAGATTTTCACAATGTAATAATGCTTCCTCTCCTATGCTTGTTACGCTATCGGGGATAGTGATTGATGTGAGATTGGAACAATCTTTAAATGCCCAAACTCCAATACTTGTCACGCCATCGGGAATAATGATTGATGTGATTTGGGAACAACGAAATGCTTCCTCTCCAATACTTGTTACGCCATCGGGAATAACATATTCATCATCCCACTCATATGGACAACTTAATAGCGTTTTCATATCATCGGAAAACTCAACGCCATATACATATTTTGCCATAACTATACAAATTTTGCCCGCAAAATTATGATGATTTCATTAAACTGCAAATACTTCAGCCCCAAAAAAGCGACCCTGCGAATCGCTCACAGGGTCGCTTTCTCTAATTCGGCAGTTAAGGCAGCAAAGCAAACTCACGGGCAAACACATATCCGCGCAAAGTCGAATACCACTTGCCTTTCTTTTGTTCGTATTGCACCTTGTACTCCGCCTCGGCGGTCGCAAGAGTCGCAGGATCGGACAACACCGTGCGGACACGTGCCCACGCGGTCGTGAACTTCGTGCGAATTACGGACTGGTTCGCCGTAGCAACACTACGCTCCTCGTAACTCTTCACAATCGTCTTTTGCACAAACTTGTAGCCGCTTAAACGCATACGCTTGAACACTACCTGAACGTCACCTTCAAGCAGACGCTTCTGCGCGAAGGTCGCGCCACGCCAAGCATCAAGAGGGAAGATGAACGTGTTCCGCAAACTTGACATAAACTGTTCCTCCCGATTTTAAGGGTTAGAGGCTTCGTACAACGCTGTCTCTGCATCACAGATGAACTTGCGAAGTGTAATGTTCTCTCGGTCGGGACTCGCCTTGTACTGAGCACGATACGTGTTCAAAGTGGCTTCGGTCGCATACGCTGTGCGAACACGCTCGGCTATTGCCTTGAAACGTACACGCGCAGCCTGAGCATCCTCTGTCAAGGTGTACTCCATCGGCTTGGTCCTGATACTGTAAAACTGCTTGGTGCCAAGACCATTGTTACGGACTACACCAATCACATAAGGACTACCCTGACGAAATTCAGTGTCTCCTACAAAATGTTTCTTTGGAGCCATCTT
>JAIKXR010000105.1 GCA_024683975.1 Paludibacteraceae bacterium | reverse complement strand
TGTGCCAAATGCTTGATTTGCTCTTTCTGATCAAGTACTTGCTGAATTAAATCAGGTATGATATCTAACTGTTGCAGCAAATGGTTATATTTCTTTTCATCGAGTTTTCCATTCCTTCGCCCGATAATAATAGCAAGCATTGTAAGCGTGGTGACTTGCGCCGTGAAGGCTTTGGTGGATGCGACCCCTATCTCCGGACCCGCCATAGTGTAGATGACGCGGTCAGAGGCACGAGGAATAGATGAGCCTATTACGTTACATATACTGAGTACTTCGGCTCCTCTGTCTTTAGCCATATTGATGGCAGCTAAAGTGTCGGCTGTTTCACCTGATTGGGATATGGCAATAACTATATCTTCGTGACAGATGACAGGGTTACGATAACGAAACTCAGAGGCATAATCCACTTCAACAGGGATATGAGCCAACTGTTCGAAAGCATATTTAGCCACTAATCCGGCATGCCATGACGTGCCGCAAGCAGTTATAATGACGCGTTTGGTGTTCTTGAACAGGTCTAACAATTCGTTGGCATCCTGAACAAAAAACGTTTGCCGCAGTCCCTGCAAGCAAGAGCGCAGTGACTGGGGTTGTTCACAAATTTCCTTGAGCATAAAATGGTCGTAACCACCTTTCTCAAGTTGGCTAACGTCCATAGTGACGGTCTGAATATCAGGAGTTTTAGCGACACCGTAGATATCCGTAAGAGTAATATGCGGTTTCGAGTCAACATTGAGGACGACCATATCTTCATCGTCTAAATAAATGACCCGGTTGGTATATTCGATAATGGGTGAGGCATCGGAACCAATAAAGAGTTCGTCTGAACCTACTCCGACCACGAGTGGACTACCCTTACGGGCAGCCACTAACGTGTTCGGATTGTTGGTATCAAGAACAGCTATGGCGTATGAGCCTATGACGTTCTGCAATACTTGTTGAACAGCCTCAGACAGAGTGAGATTGTCTTTATCCTGCATATACTCAATGTATTGCACCAATACCTCTGTATCTGTTTCGCTTTTGAAAACCTTGCCTTGCGCAACCAGTTCCTCGCGCATAGAAGCGTAGTTTTCAATGATACCGTTATGAACGATTGCCAATCGCCCTGATTGCGATAAGTGCGGATGTGCGTTTAGAAAATTAGGCTCGCCGTGGGTAGCCCAACGAGTGTGAGCTATGCCTATGTGACCGTTCAAATCCCTGTTTTGTGCTGCATCTTCGAGGGCGGCAACTTTGCCGGGGGCTTTATAGACATTAAGTCGGCGATCAGAAGAGATTATTGCGACTCCGGCACTATCGTATCCTCTGTACTCCAAACGATGCAGTCCCTTGATAAGTACCTGATACGCTTGGCGTTTGCCTATATATCCTACTATTCCGCACATCTTGATTGTTATTTAATTCCTTCGATGATGTCCATCAGTGTCTCTTTGGCGTCGCCGAGGCAGAGATAGACACCCTTGTCGCGTTTGTAGAGCGGGTTCTCCACACCTGCGTAGCCGGGTTTGAGGTCGTAGTTGCAGACAATGACCTCGGGTGCGTCAGCCACTGCGAGTACGGGCATACCATAGATAGGTGTGCCTTCGGCGGTGTTAGCTGCCGGATTGAGAACGTCGTTCGCACCGATGACTACAACCGCGTCTGTGTTCTTGAAATCATCGTTGATAGCCTGCATCTCATACAGTTTCTCGTAAGGGATGTCGGCTTCGGCGAGCAGCACGTTCATGTGTCCGGGCATACGTCCTGCCACGGGGTGGATGGCGAAACGCACGTTGGCACCACGATGCTCAAGCTTGTCAGCAAGCTGCTTGACGGTGTGCTGCGCCTGGGCGAGAGCCATACCGTAACCGGGAACGATGATAACGTTCTTGGCTTTGGAGAGAACGGATGCGGGGCTGTTTTTCTCTTCCTGTGCGGCCGCAGCGGGGGCAGCGGCACCACCTTTGGCCAGTTGCTCGCGCAGACCGGCCACTTCTTTGGTCAATGCCTCAATGGCATCAAGTAATTGTTTTACTTCCATATCGTTTAATTGTTCTAAAAGTTTTTCAAAATCTTGGTTAGGGGCAAACTGTGTGGTTTGTCCTTGCGGTGTTTTGCCGGCAACGACCGGAGTCGCCACCGTTTTCTTTTTCTGCGCGACCGCGCCTCCGAGCAGGATACTCATCAGGCTGCGGTTCATGGCACGGCACATGATCTGCGTCAGGAGCAGACCCGATGCGCCTACTATACCTCCCACCGCTACAAGGAAGATGTCGCCGATAGCCATACCGGCAATTGACCCTGCCACACCGGAGAGGGAGTTAAGCAGCGAAATAGTGATAGGCATATCCGCACCACCAACACGGATGGCGAACATAAAGCCGAAGCAGCCGGTCAGCAGAACGGCTCCGAGGGCAATCCAAGGGCTCTTTCCATAAACCGTGCCCAAAACAATAAGAAGCACGGAAAGAGCAAGCAGACAGAGGGTGATGAACGAGTGTCCGGGATAGATTTTCGGACGGCCGTCAATAATACGCGCCAGTTTGCCGGCCGCTACAAGTGAGCCGGTGAGGGTAATCATACCCACTGCGATAGCGAGTATAGCCGTAAAATTGACGAACACGGGATAATCAGGTACTATTGGCGCACCATTGGAGTCTATCTGATTACCCCACCCCATATAGGTCATCACGCCGACGAAGGCGGATGCGCCGCCGCCGAGTCCGTTGAAGAGAGCCACCAACTGAGGCATCTGGATCATCTGCGCACGCGAGGCCATAAAGCCGCCGATAAGTGCGCCGATAACTATCGCCACATAGATGGTCCACACCGACAGCACGCCGCTGAATACCACCGTCGCTATCACACCGACCAGCATAGCCAAAGCCGAGAGAAGGTTACCCTTGACGGCGGTCTTCACCTTGCTCATCATCGATATGCCGCCAAGCACCGCTAACGAAAGCAGGATGCTTAATACTATCTGATACCAGTCCATGAGCATTATTTTTTCTTGTTGAACATACGGAGCATACGGTGGGTGATGCCGAATCCGCCGAAGACGTTGATGGCGGCGAGGATGATGGCAAGCATACCGAAGACTTGCGCCCATACGCCGTCAGTGGCATAAGCGAGTCCCGTTGCAGACAGGGCACCTACTATCGTCACCCCTGACAAGGCGTTCATACCCGACATCAAGGGTGTATGCAGCAGGCTCGGCACGTTGCTGATGATAAAGTATCCGACCACGGTGCAAACCAGAAAGACGGCTACCAATATAAGAGGATGCATATTTCTAATTGATAATTGACAATGGATAATGGACAGCCGGCTGCTGCCGGTTATCCATTATCCATTTTACATTGTTTATAGGCCCATAGCTTTGCGTGCGCCTGCGTGTAGCAGTTCGCCGTTGGTGCAAACAAGGCTCTTGGCGATTACTTCGTCCTGCATGTTCAGTTCAATCTTGCCGTTCTTAACGAGATAAGTAACCAGATTGTACATATTGTTGGAGAACATCCATGTAGAGGAAGTGGGCAGTTCGCCGGGGATATTCTTCACGCCGATGAGGGTCACACCGTGTTTCATCTCGATGGTGCCCTTCGGGGTGATGTCGCAGTTACCGCCTTGGTCGATAGCGATGTCCACGATAACAGCGCCTTTCTTCATACCCTTAACGGTGTCTTCGGTGATGATTACCGGAGCCAGCTCACCGGGAACGAGTACGGAGCAGAATACAATATCCATCTGTTGGATGGTCTCTTTGAGTTGTTCACGCTCTTTAGCGAGTACATCTGCGGGCAGAGCTTTTGCGTAACCGCCTTCGCCTACTGCGAGTTCAGCGGGAACACCTGTCTCGATAACCTGTGCGCCGAGCGACTTGGCGTTTTCGGCAGCCATCGGACGGATATCAGCGGCATAGGTGGTAGCGCCGAGACGCTTGGCGGTAGCGAGAGCCTGAAGACCGGCAACGCCGACACCGATAACCATAACCTTGGCCTGCTCAATCTTGCCCACGGCGGTGAACATCTGCGGAATGAAAGAGGTCATGTGGTCAGCGGCCATAATGATGCCCTTGTAACCGGCGCAAGTGGACATGCTGGTCAGTGCGTCCATGTTCTGAGCGCGGCTGATACGGGGGATGCAGTCGAGTGTGAAAGCGGTAACGCCTTGAGCCGTCAATTTCTTGACCATCTCGTGGTTAACGGGAGAAGCGGGGTGAATGAAGGTGATGAGGTATTGGCCTTTGTGCATCAACTCTACTTCGTGTTTGCCGAGTTGTTCGTTGAAAAGAGGCTCTTTAACCTTCAGAATGAGTTCGGCTTGAGCATAGATGTCCTCTGCTTTTGCCATCATTTTTGCACCTGCAGCGGCATACTCTTCGTCGTGATAAAGAGCACCGTCACCTGCGTGATTCTCAACAAGAACGGTATAGCCGTCCTTCACAAACTTACCCACCGTTTCGGGCGAACATGCAACGCGGTTCTCGCCGTGCATGATCTCTTTTGGAATACCAATAATCATAACAATGATTTGATTTATTAGTTTGTTTATTGGGTCCCGTTATTCGTTTGAAACAAGGACGGACCCGTCTCCTCGTATCAAGTGATGTTGTTTTCTGTATTTATTCGAACGCGCCCATCTGGAGCATGGCGACCTCTTTAGGTGTGAGGAAACGGAACTTGCCCCTCGGCACGTTCTTCTTGGTCAGTCCCGCGAAACTGACGCGGTCAAGTTGCAGCACGCGGCAGCCGACCTGCTCGAACATACGCCTTACCACGCGGTTCTGACCCGAATGGATTTCCAGTCCGATATGCAGACGGTCGTCCTTCGGGAACTCGAGCGCATCGGGAACAATCTTCTCGCCGTCAAGAACCACTCCCTGTCTGAGAGTACGCTCTGCCTCTTCTGTCAGTTCCTTGTCAAGCGTCGCTGCATAAATCTTCTTCTTGCCGTACTTGGGGTGGGTCAGTTTGACCGCAAGGTCGCCGTCGTTGGTCAGTAGCAGCACGCCTGTCGTGTTCCTGTCTAATCTCCCTACCGGATAGACGCGCTCAGGACATGCGTTGCGAACTATGTCAAGAACAGTCATACGCTCCTGAGGGTCGTCAGTTGTTGTCACTGTGTTCTTCGGTTTGTTGAGCAGTATATATACTTTCTGCTCTCTGTGTACCGGCTGGTCGTGAAACAGCACTCGGTCTGTCGGCATCACTTTCGCTCCAAGATTATCCACTACCACGCCGTTTACCTTCACCACACCGGCCTGTATATAATCGTCCGCCTCACGACGCGAACAGATGCCCGCATTCGCAAGGTACTTGTTCAGTCTTATCGGTTTTGTCGGATCCTCAAATCGCTGCTTGTATTGCTGTTGCTTGCGCTGCGTATATACGCCCTCATTGCGCTGGACTCTACCCGTGGCACGCTCCTGCGGTGACGCTTTCGCAACACGCTTGCTCACTCTCTCTACTCCTCTGCCACCGGACTGTTTGTCCGCTGTCTGTCTGTCTCTTTGCCTGTCAGCAGGTTGTCGGCGGGACGTACCTTGTTCGCGGGTGGATGAATAACCGCCTTCCCTCAAGTACGACTGAAAGGAAGGTCTGTGCTGACCGTCATTGTTTGTCCTCTTCATAACTGCCTTTTGACCGCAAAGGCTCCCAACCGTTACTGATAATAACAGTTTAGAGCCTTTGCACTGATTTTCCTCATTTCTGCTGTTTTAAGCCTCTGCCGCATGTTCTACTGCCAATTTACCTCTGTAGTAGCCGCATTCAGGGCAGATTGTGTGGTAAATGTAGTGTGCGCCACAATTGGGGCAGATTGCCAATGCCGGCATCTTTGCCACGTCATGTGTACGACGCTTCGCTTGTCTGGTGTGCGATTGTCTTCGTTTAGGATGTGCCATAATTCTTTGTATTTATTTAGTTGTTTTTCTTCTGTGTTGTTTTATTCATTCTTCGGGTTCTTCCGTGACACGGCTGAGGTGGGATTGGAGAAGGGCAGCCATCTCGGGACTGCACTCACCGTCAGGGTGACAATGTACCATCGGAAGATTTATTACTATAGTCTCGTATGCTGTCCAAAGCAGGTCTAATGTCTTTGCCTCCAACTCTGTATCAACCACATCATGATACTCCACCGCTATGGTCATCGGCTCCAGGCATCTGTCACACGTTACCTCCACGTGACCTTTCATCCGCAACCTTACATCATAATCCTGCTGCCTGATATTGAGCCGGGCATGTACATCTACATTACCACTCAGCAACTCTGTCCGCTCAATAGACTGAAAATATGCGCTATCTAATACAAATTCAAACTCATATCGCCCCGCCTTCAACTCGTCAAGAACTATCCTGTCCAACCTGTTCTCTCGCATATTTGACTTCTCTTTTGCGCAAATCGGCGGCAAAAGTACCACTTTCCATTCACACCTCCAAATCATTTTTTCAAAAATTATTAATTCAAGTTTCGCAAGTATATCGCAAGTAGATTGAATCGTGTTGCTGACGCGACATTAAAACGATTTGGAATGATTGGAATGATTGAAACGATTGAAAACGATAAATATATGTCGAAAAATTCGCGAGGAATTACATGGAATCAGTGTTGTGTTACACGAATTAATCATAAATAAACCACGAATATATTTCAATCATCAATGGTCATCAGATTTTGATTGTAACCGGCTGAAAATGGTCATTTTAATATGTGTTAAGTGCTGTACTTTTTTGCGATATTCACCGGTCGCGATATTGATTTTTGTAATTGACGGAATATCAACAGTTTGTTAATTTTAGGTTATGCGAAGGTTATGCGAAGGTAATGGGAAGGTATTGGGAAACTATTATAATATACTGAAAATGAATCGAATGT
>JAIKXR010000098.1 GCA_024683975.1 Paludibacteraceae bacterium | reverse complement strand
ATACAAATGATATGCAATTAAAAATCAATAAAATACAACTGTTTTGAAGAACTACTGCGACTGGCTGTTCAATCAAAACATGACGACCCTTCGCAATATAATCGTGCGACTCTTTATGATTAATTTGATGCGGTTGCCCTGGTGTCATTTACTTGAAATTTGCAACTTGAAACCATAAATTTGCAACTTGAAATTTGAAATAATTAATTTTAAGTGTTTTACAATCGAATCTCATCCGGTATTTTTTCGGATCATTATCAGCTGATTTTCAGGCAATTGATATAACATCATAATACCTTCCCAATACCTTTACAATACCTATACAATACCTAAAATTTACAAATATCTGATTTTTAGTTAATTACAAAAATCAATATTACGACCATTGAACACCGCAAAAGTACAGCCTTGCACTGACGCGCTAAAAGACACGAAATGCGCATTAACACCAAGCGGTCTTTAGACCTCAAAATATCCGCGATGCCTTTATAACACACTGTGATTCTGTCTTATACAAACCCATTGAATCATAAACCATAAACTTGAAATCATAAATTTGCAACTTGAAATCTGAAATCGCAATCAACATCAAGGTGCAAAACCAGCCGACAAGTTTGAAGAAGTCAACGAAAAATCCAATGTTTCTTTTTTCGTCCTTTTTTCGTCCTTTTTTCGAGTTTTTTAGGAAACAGATACGATAGAGCATTCGGTAACGGGTGACAAATAAGGTTATATTGTTCTTGATTCGGTATTGAGGTGAGTGGGTGGAACACAAAAAAACGACAAATAGTTGCGGGAAAGACATAAAGAGTGTACTTTTGCGGGCGAAACCAAGATGCAGGCACAGATGCAATCCGTACGAAACAGACGGAGAAAAGACAAAAGGGGAAGAAAGATAATTAAAACAACAACCATCTATACAGGCTATGAAAGACGCAGCAGAAGAAAAGAAAGTGACCGCAGAGGAGAAGAAGGAGAGTGCGACCTACAATCCGCAGGAGGCGGAGAGCAAGTGGTATCAGTACTGGCTTGACAAAGGTCTGTTCCACAGCGAACCGGATGGACGTGAGCCGTTCACGATAGTTATCCCGCCGCCAAACGTTACAGGCGTACTGCATATGGGGCACGTGCTGAACGAGACAATACAAGACGTATTAGTGCGCCGTGCGCGCTTGGAGGGCAAGAACGCCTGCTGGGTGCCGGGCACAGACCACGCGTCCATCGCCACTGAAGCCAAAGTTATCAAGCGGCTCAAGGAACAGGGCATCAACAAGAGTGACCTGACCCGCGAACAGTTCCTCAAACATGCGTGGGACTGGACAGACGAACACGGCGGCATCATATTGAAGCAGCTGCGTAAGTTGGGTTGCTCGTGCGACTGGGAGCGGACGGCGTTCACGATGGACGAGACACGTTCGCGGGCGGTCATCAAAGTGTTCGTTGACCTGTACAAGAAAGGGCTGATATAC
This sequence comes from Paludibacteraceae bacterium, assembly GCA_024683975.1. Lineage (GTDB taxonomy): Bacteria > Bacteroidota > Bacteroidia > Bacteroidales > Paludibacteraceae > Colicola. The sequence continues at coordinate 55,004 of JAIKXR010000098.1, read as the reverse complement.
AAGGGTCTGAGAATGGTCAACTGGGACCCCGAGCGTCAGACGGCACTGAGCGACGAGGAGGTGATATATCACGAGGAGCACTCGAAGTTCTACTACCTCAGATACCGTGTGGCAGAGGAGCCGGACAAGTACGCCGTGGTGGCGACCACCCGACCTGAGACCATCTTCGGCGATATAGCGGTGTGCATCAACCCCAAAGAGGAGAAGAACCAGTGGCTGCGGGGCAAGCACGTAATCGTGCCGGGCGTCGGCAGAGAGATACCCATCATCGAAGACCGTTACGTGGAGATAGGGTTCGGTACGGGCTGCCTGAAAGTGACACCGGCGCACGACGTGAATGACTATGCGTTGGGGCAGAAATATAACCTGCGTGCTATAGACATCCTCACGGCTGACGCGCACCTGAATATGGACACCATCGAACCCGAGCTGCAGGCCAATGTGCGCAAGTACCACGGTATGGACCGCTTTGAGTGCCGCAAGCAGATTGTTCTGGACCTACAGGAAGCGGGATTAGTGGAGAAGATAGAGGACTACGACAACAAGGTCGGTTACTCGGAGCGCACGAATGTGCCCATCGAGCCGCGGCTGAGCCTGCAGTGGTTCCTGAAGATGCAGCACTTTGCCGACATAGCGCTGCCGCCTGTGATGAACGACGAGATAGTGTTCTACCCCGCCAAGTACAAGAACACATACCGCAACTGGCTGGAGAACATCAAGGACTGGTGCATCAGCCGCCAGTTGTGGTGGGGACACCGCATCCCCGCGTGGTACGACAAGGCGCTGTTGGAAGAGACGGGCGCAGAGGGTTATCCGCAGGACAAGATTGTGGTCTGCGAAGGCAACCCGAACGAGGGTCTGGACGAGGAGCGTTACGTGCAGGACGAAGGCGCGCTTGACACGTGGTTCTCGTCGTGGCTGTGGCCCATCTCGCTGTTTGACGGCATAGAGCATCCCAACAACGAGGAGATACGCTACTACTACCCCACCGCCGACCTTGTAACCGGTCCGGATATCATCTTCTTCTGGGTGGCACGAATGATTATGGCAGGGTACGAGTATGCGGGGAAGATGCCTTTCAGGCACGTATACTTCACGGGTATCGTGCGCGACAAACTGGGCAGGAAGATGAGCAAGTCGCTTGGCAACTCACCCGACCCGCTGGACCTGATAGAGCGTTACGGCGCTGACGGGGTGCGCATGGGCATTCTCCTTTCCGCTCCCGCAGGCAACGACATCCTGTATGATGACGCGCTGTGTGAGCAGGGGAGCAACTTCTGCATCAAGATATGGAACTGTTTCCGTATGCTGCAGGGTCTGCAGACGACCGATGCAGAGGCTCCGCTGACTGACCGCGAGGCAGTGACATGGTTCACACTGTGCCTGTGCAAAGCCGAAGAGGAAGTGGCTGACCTGATGAGGAAATACCGCCTGAGCGAGGCACTGATGGCAGTTTACAAACTCTTTACGGACGAGTTCTCGGGCTGGTACTTAGAGATGATCAAGCCCGCCTACGGCAGCCCGATAGCGCAGAAGACCTACGACTGTTCGATGCTGTTCTTCGAGCGTATGCTGCGGCTGCTGCACCCGTTCATGCCGTTCATCACAGAGGAACTGTACCACGCCATCCGCGAGCGTGAGGACGGGGACACAATCATGCGCGAGGACACGTCGGAATGGGACAGCGCGGCGTTGTTAGCACAAGACAAGGACGGAACATTCTGGAACGCAATAGAACACCTCAAACAGGTAGTGGCAGGTGTGCGCAACATACGCGCCAAGCACAACATATCCCCCCGCGAGGAGATGACACTAATCAGTCCCGCTCCGCTGAGCGGACTGGTCAGCAAACTGACCCACAGCAAGGTGGAGGTAGGCAGCGAACGGCCCGCTATGTCGGCAACGTTCATTGTGGGTACGAGCGAGTATGCCGTGCCTCTCAACCAGTTCCTTGACGTGGATGAGGAGCGCAAGAAGATGGAGGCCGACCTCGCGCACCAGCAGGGATTCCTGCGGGGTGTGGAAGCCAAACTGAACAACGAGAAGTTCATGGCACACGCCAAGCCGGAGGTAATCGAACTGGAGCGCAAGAAACAGCACGATGCACTGGAGCGCATCGCCGCCATCAAAGCGAGGTTAGAGGCGTTGAACCACTAAATTCCGATATCACGAACCTGAAAGACAGACAGCGGATGTTTCTTGTAGCGGGACCATGCGCTGCGGAAACGGAGGAGCAGGTGCTGGCAGCAGCATCGGCTCTTAGTGTGTTTGCGCCTGTCTTCCGGGCGGGACTGTGGAAACCCCGCTCACAACCAGACAGTTTTCAAGGCGTTGGCGAAAAGGGTTTGGAATGGTTGCAAAGGGTAGAGAAAGAAACGGGACTGCGGACAGCAACGGAAGTGACCAATGAGGAGCAGTTAGTGAAAGCATTACTTGCCGGTGTGACATACGTATGGATAGGTGCAAGAACATCATCAAATCCTATTGCAGTACAAGCGTTGGCAAATGGATTAAGAAAAACATTAAGAGAGGAGAAGGTGAAATTGAGAGGTGTGATGGTGAAGAACGCCATGCACGAGGACGCTCCGCTATGGATGGGCAATGTGAGGAGGATACAAGAGGCCGTAGAAGAACATAATATTACAGTGATGGCTGTGCATAGGGGCTGCAACCATCGACCTTGTTGGGAGATGGCTTACCGGTTTCGTCAGGAAATGGCTGGTGTTCCGTTACTGCTGGATCCGAGTCACATGTCGGGCGATGCCAAACTGATTGGCCGACTGTGCGAGAAAGCAATGACGCTGGACTACGACGGACTGATGATAGAGGTTCACCCGCATCCCGAAGAGGCTTGGTCGGATGCAAAGCAGCAGATAACGCCAGAGACGTTGAGAGAGACATTGCGGTCGCTTGTCAAAGAAGTGAATGTGACAGATATGCCACTTCGTTGGTTGAGAGTGATGATGGACGAAGTGGACGATGAACTGTGGAAGACTATTAACCGGCGCATGGCTATAAGCAGACGTATAGGCGAATGGAAGAGGCAGAAAGGCGTGGCAGTAAGACAGCCTGCAAGGTTTGATGACATACTGACAAGACGCATAGAGGAAGAAAAATCAAACGGACTGGCGGAAGAGACAGTTACTGCCATCTGTCATGCGTTGCACGAAGAAAGCATAAGACAGCAATAAGCACATATTTTGCAATTTATGTATTACAATTTTGTATAAAAAAGGTAAATATTTTGTAAACAACTGAATAATACCTACCTTTGTTGCGTTTAATAATCACCGAAATAATCAATCATCAACAGAAATGATACTTGACAAATTAGAGAATGCCGATTTGTACTACGACATTGTTCCAGGGTTGGAGCGATTCGTACAATTCTTCAACGACAATGATTTAGAAATGTTTCCCGCCTGCAAAGTTCGTTTGGACAGTGATGACCTGTTCATCAACATAATCGACCTGCAAGGCAAGGACGAGAAAGACCTGCCGATGGAGGCTCATCGCGATTACATCGATATACAACTGCCACTAACTGACAGTGAGACGATGGGTTGGAAGCCACTGGAGGACTGTCAGCAAGTAAGTAAAGAGTATGACGAGGGCAAGGATGTGGAGCTGTACAGCGATCCTTCGCAGATTAGTTTCAATGTACCCGTGGGCTATTTTGTAGTCTTCTTTCCAAGTGATGCTCACCGTCCCGGCATAGCACCCGGACGCAACTTACGCAAACTGATAGTCAAAACACGCGTTCCAGCGTAAAGAATAATGTCTTCAGAGAACAAAGAAATACGGACAGACTTTTCTTTGAAACGTCTGCGTATAGTGAGCAACGATACAGGTTTGCTCCCGTTTGAGTCTGCCATTCAGGGCAGATATGATTATGCTTCACGTCGTGAGCAGGAACTGACTAATGGTCAGCCGCTTGTCGACTGGGCAAACGGTTATCATTATTTTGGTTTACACTCAAATACAAAGTCGTGGTTTGTTCGTGAGTGGGCACCGAACGCAACAGCCATCTATCTGGTGGGCGATATGAACGGTTGGAGGAAGAGCGAGGACTATCGCTTGTTCCCTGTTGGGGAAGGTGTTTGGGAAGGCAAGTGGAAACGCAGTATGCTGCACCATGGCCAGTACTATAAACTGCTGATCGAGTGGCAAGGCGGCAGTGGCTACCGTATACCGGCATACGCCTTCAGGGTGGTGCAAGACGATCAGACCAAGCTGTTTGCAGCACAAGTATGGTCTCCCAAACCTTATGAATGGCAGAACGAACGTCCCGATAACTTGAAGAAAAACAACTTGTTTATCTACGAGTGCCACATAGGTATGTCCGGCGAGAACGGTGCTGTGGCTTCATACGAACAGTTCCGCCAAGAAGTATTGCCCCGTGTGGCAGACTTGGGATATAACTGTCTGCAAATAATGGCAATACAGGAGCATCCTTACTATGGTTCATTCGGTTATCACGTTAGCAGTTTCTTTGCTGCTTCGTCGCGATTTGGTACTCCCGAAGAGTTGAAGGCACTGATTGATGATGCTCACGGCAGAGGGATGGCAGTAATAATGGATATTGTTCATTCACATTCTGTTAAGAACGAGCAGGAAGGTTTGGGACTGCAAGACGGTACGCCTTATCAGTATTTCCACGACGGTGTGCGACGTGAACACCCCGCGTGGGACAGTCTGCTGTTCAACTACGGTAAGAACGAGGTACTGCATTTCCTGCTGTCAAACTGCAAATACTGGTTGGACGAGTATCGTTTTGACGGATTCCGATTTGATGGCGTGACATCAATGATGTATCTCAGCCACGGACTGGGCGAGGACTTCACCTCATACGCATCTTACTATAACGGCAACGAGGATGGTGATGCCATCTGCTATCTCACGTTGGCTAACCAACTGATTCACGACTTTTTACCGCAAGCCATTACCATAGCCGAAGATATGTCAGGTATGCCTGGATTGGCTGCCCCAAGAGAAGACGGCGGAATGGGATTTGACTATCGTCTGGCTATGGGCATACCCGATTTCTGGATTAAATACATCAAAGAGGTAAGAGATGAAGACTGGAAAGGCGGACATATCTTCTACGAGATGACCAATCGCAGAAAAGACGAGAAGTCAATTTCTTACGCCGAGAGTCACGACCAAGCATTAGTGGGAGACAAGACAATCATTTTCCGTCTTATTGATTCGGATATGTACTGGCATTTTGAGCATGGTCACGACACGTATATGGTCAATCGAGGCATAGCACTGCACAAGATGATACGTCTGATAACGGCTTCAACTGCCCAAGGCGGTTATCTCAATTTTATGGGCAACGAGTTCGGTCACCCCGAATGGATAGATTTTCCTCGTGAGGGCAACGGTTGGAGTTATCACTACGCCCATCGCCAGTGGTCGTTGGTGGATAACGAGAACTATTATTATGCAGACCTTAACAGGTTTGACCATGATATGGTTCATTTGCTTGAGAAGACGGGCGGTGACAATCAGATAGAGGTGCTGTGGGACAAAGAAGGCGATCAGGTACACGCTTTCAGGCGCGGTGAGTATGTGTTTGTGTTCAACTGGAACGGTCAGCGTTCGTTCTTCGACTACGGAATACTTGCACCTGAAGGCAAGTACGAGGTATTGCTCAATACTGACAGTCAGCAATATGCAGGTTTTGGTCTGGCTGACGATACAGTAGAACATTTTACCCAACCAGATCCTGTCTATACAGAAATTCATAAGGGATGGTTAAAACTTTATTTACCGGCTCGCTCGGCGGTCGTACTTAATAGAGTTTGAACCTTAATAATCAGAGAGTATGAGAGTTATAATAGAGCCTAATTACGAGTTAGTGTCCGAATGGGCAGCTAACTATGTAGCCAGACGGATAAACATTTTTTCACCAAAAGAAAGTCGTCCTTTCGTATTGGGATTGCCTACAGGCAGCAGTCCGTTAGGTATGTATCAGCAACTGATTCGTCTCAATAAAGAGGGCAAGGTATCGTTCCGTAATGTAGTTACATTCAATATGGACGAGTACGTTGGCATAGCAGAAGACCATCCTCAGAGTTACCACTCGTTTATGTGGAACAATTTTTTCTCGCACATAGATATAAGGAAAGAGAACGTACACATCCTGAATGGAAACGCGACTGATTTGGAGGGCGAGTGTGCTCGTTATGAGAGTGCTATCCGTCAAGCAGGCGGCATACATCTTTTTGTAGGCGGCATAGGTCCTGATGGTCATATTGCATTCAACGAACCAGGGTCGTCATTATCGTCACGCACCCGTATGAAAGAGTTGACAACAGACACTATTTTGGCAAACTCCCGTTTCTTTGACAATGACCCTTCCAAGGTACCACACACGGCTTTGACAGTAGGTGTTGCCACGGTGATGGATGCACAAGAGGTAATGATACTCGTTAACGGACATCAGAAAGCACGTGCTTTGCTTCACGCGATAGAGAAACCCATCAGTCATATATGGACCGTTTCGGCATTACAGATGCATCCGCATGGCATCATTGTGTGCGATGAGGCATCGTGTGACGAACTGAAAGTGGGAACGTATAAGTATTTTCTTGATATAGAAAAGAGAAATCTTGACCCGAAGACTCTCGTTTAGCAAAGTTTAGACTGGATTTCGGTTAACAAGTACTTTCATAATGACATGATGTGAAAGTACTTGTTTTTTGTTTGTGTTAATCGCAGAGCGAAAAGAGGTCCGCACGCGGATTGACAAGCATCACGGGCACCTGGCTTCGTGAGATGGCTTTTCTTTCAGGAGGACCGAAGATAATGTCATCCAAGCCATATTCTCGTGACGCTGTCAGGACCAACAACTGGTGGGCAAAGTCGCGCTGACGGCTGACGGCTTCATCGTAGAGGTGAAAACTATCATGCCTGGCTTCTAATACTTCATATTCAATATCCTCCTTTGTCCTCTCTCGTACAGATTCAATATGGGAGATGATACGGTTGGTATTGTTGCGCGCATGTGAGCCGTAATCGCGGGCAGGCAGCAATAATATCCGAGCACCTGCTTTTCGTGCGAGATAGGTGCATATTTCAGCCTTATACGTCTCCTCTTCAAGCATTGTGACGGGTACGAGAATGCGCTTGAGAGCGGATATTTCTCTCATTGTCGGAGTCAGGAACACGTAAGGACGACGTTCTTCACGGCAGTCGTTAAGAGCACGTTGCAAGGCACTACGCCGATTGTCGCAGGTGATGACACGTATATCCTCATTGTTGTCCCAGATCATAGCCGTTCAATTAGGTATGTCGCTGTTGCACTGTCCGATGTAAGCCAGCAGTTCGTCACGTCCGACACCCGTTTCCGAAGAGGTACAGAAGACGGGCGGCAGTTCCTCCCATGTCTCCAACAGGGTCTGCTTGTAGGCGGCGATGTTCTCCGACAACCTCCCCCTGCCCAGTTTGTCCGCTTTGGTGAAAACGATGGCGAACGGAACTTCGTTCTCGCCGAGCCATTGCATAAAGTCGAGGTCTATTCTTTGAGGTTTTAACCGACTGTCAATGAGTACAAAGAGGCACACTAACTGTTCGCGAAGCAAACAGTAACGCTCAATCATACATTTGAGTTGTTCACGCTGGGTCAGTCCTGTCTGTGCATAACCATATCCTGGGAGATCAACTATATGCCACTGACGCAATTTAGCATTACAGGCATTAGCGTCATCTATTAAAAAATGATTAATCAGCAATGTCTTGCCAGGTTTCTGACTTGTTTTTGCCAAGTGCGGATTACGACAAAGCATATTGATAAGTGACGACTTGCCAACATTGCTTCTGCCAATAAAGGCATATTCCGGCAACTTGCTATTAGGGCATTGTGTCACGTCCGGCGATGATATAACAAAACTTGCATTCATAACAACTGTAAAAAAGTAATAAGAATTGCCTCAAAGTTTCTACCCGAATTATTTTCTCTCGTAATCTCGTTCTATCAATTTATCGAAAAACCCGAGAAACTCTCAACTCTTAATTATCAATCGACTTTCTGTCCCTGTGCGTTGTAGACAATACCGTCGCGCTCGATGTACAAAACACCGTCCTCTATATACTTGCGGACACTCTCAACTGGCTGCAAACCGTCGCCTGTAACCTCCAACGCACCCATGTCCTCGCCGTCAACCACTATGCGTATCTGACTGATGTTCAGATTCTCCGTACTATAGAATATGGCGCGATACGCACGGATGGTGCTACCGATTGCAACGTTAGGATAATAGACGTGGTTGTTCTTCAGACCCATATATCTGTTGTCCGAAGCAGTGCCCCTCAACACACCGTTACGCAGCGTGCCAATAAGACCTATCGTGCCTTGTGTCTTGACCGCAAGCCCTTGCAAGCCATCGTAAGCGTTGTCTGCTGTCAAATCTTCAACAATGTCTTTCGACAGGTCGATAGTCACACCATCGCCCTTGCCTGCAAAGCGGAACGAAGTGATGGCAGCCATATCGGCATTAGGATTGACTATGTAAGGCACGCCTGCCTGCATCTTCTTGGCGGGTGTGAAGTAGAGGTTGATACCTCCTTCGCCGACACTGCCATCAGCATACGAGAAACTGTAAACACGACCTTTCATCTTGTTATCACTCATGTCTTTAGGAATTACCTCGAACGGCAGGCAGATGGTAGCCCAGCGACCGGCTGTAAACGTGCGTGGATAAGTCACTATCGCTTTTACGCCGTTGGTGTCAGTCATGAGGGTGTTATAGTAATCGTTGTCGCGGTCATCATAGAGAGTGATTCCTGAAGCCGGAGTCCAGTACGGATAGAGGGTGATGTCAGCATCGGTGGTATATGTGCCGCCCAGTTCGTAATCCTTGTCTCCGCCATCGGAGGTACTCCATCCGGTCTGAACGTAGTTGTCGCGTGTGAACGTGCTGCTTGACAGGGGGAAGTCCACTCCAGGTGTTTTCTCACCGTCTGCTATATCATTACCTGTTCCATACTCTCCTTTATTGTAGGTGATAATATACGTTGAGGCAGATGTACCTCCAGTGACGTAGATATATTTGGTGGTTGTTTGTGTCAGTGTCGGCAGTAGTGTCTCTATATCTGATTGTGAAAGTTCTGTTGTACATGCCGCGTCTGAATAGAAACGTGTACCCGCTGCTACTTCGTTTGTCAGGAAAGTGGTCACATCAGTTTTATCTGTCCTCCATGTGTATTGTTTGTCAACTGCTGTTTCGTCTGTCCATACGCCGCTTTGCAGAGTGAATGTCAGGTCATAGGAATAGACTGTCCAATTCTGTGGAATATAACTCATTCCATAACTGCGTTCTAATTGCGGGGGACAATAAAATGAGCCTGAATTGGTTTGCACTCCCTGAACCCAATTGGAAGAGTATGTCTTGTTCCACGTTGTCCTATACACGCGCATCGTATTAAGTTTGTTATTCGCATCAGTTATAGAGGCTGTGAAAAACATTGCATTATCAGATGTCTCCTGTATAGTTGTGCCTGTATATGTAGTAGCCTTGATATCAGGTGCTTTGGTGAATGCTCTTCTGTTGGTGTTCAGGTAGAACATATTTTGATAGCACGAATTTGCCAGCGTTGTGGCAGGCAGTTCTTTCGGACAAACTCGCAGATTATATGCATTGTAGAACAAGTTTGCGTAGCAGAATTGTGACAATCGGGTCGCGGGCAGCAGAAGTCCACCCGCATCGCCTATGTATAGCGTCTGGCCGTTGAAAAAGGAGTAGAAACAATAGTCGGGCAACTGCATATCATCATCAATCGTATTACTTTCCGAATCATATGCTACCAACGACATTATATCGCCGCTAAAGGTCATAACGCCTTTAAGATTGTCAACAACGGTGGTCGTTGTACTTGAACCGCTTTTCTTGTATGACCAAGCACCATTGTCTTTAGTCGATTTCCACTTAAAATACAAATAATAATAATTCGATGTGCTTGAAGCAAAACCTGAAGGGTTATTACCACGAAGTTGCAATTTCTCACCTTTTTTCAAGTTCGGAGCACCGGAAGAGGATGCAGGCAACGTATTCCACGCGCCTGCCACACCCCCAGAAGTGATTATCCTGTACTGCAAGGTTGCACCAGTTGTCGGCGAACCCGAGGTATTAAGATAAATCTTGCACAAATCGGTGGCATTCAAAATACCTGTATTGATGTCATAATTGTTCGTTATGGTAAAATAGTTCGGCTCGTCATCTGCATAAAGTGCCGGAGTATAAATTGATAAAACAAGTATCAATATTGATATGAAATATCTATGACCTGTATTTTTAGCCAATGTATTTATTCTCTGCTCCATTCTAATCTGCTTGTTATATGTATGACCTTCGCGAAATTTTTACAAATTTAACTGCGGTCTTTTACGCTTTGTATTACTCCGCCGGTGACATCACCACTTCCATCACATTGCCTGCCTTGACCAGTCTGGTCAACAGTGCCTGTATTTTTTCTGCCGTTATGCCTTGCACGGTTTTTTCGTAGTTTGCCAAAGTGTCATCGCAATAAACATAACGGTCATAGACGGCATTGCGCCACCACCAGTTCTTTTGCAAATGCTCCTGATAATCCTTGAGCATTGACTCTTTCTCTTTTTGCAAATCGCTTGCCAAAGGTCCGTCCTTCACTATGGTCTGCACCTCTTCATGAATGACCTTCATCAGTCTTTCCTGCTTTTCCGGATCGGTGTCGAACTGCATAACCAATTGTGCCGAAGAGTACGGTATACGCGACACCCAACCGCCGCAACCTACACCATAACTGCCGCCTTCACGCTCACGGATTGACTCCAAATAGCGGGTACTCAATATACGCCCTATCAGTTCCATAATAAGTTCGTTTTCCAGAGTGTAAGGAATCTCTTCTGACGTATATTGAATGCGGTTCGTTGCCTGATGAATCTCCATCTCACGAGTAAAATAGTTCTTCACAATGCCTTCAGGTGCATGCACATTCCAGTCGTGCCATTTTTCCGCTTCTGTCTGTTTGGCCTTCAGTCCGCCTATCCATTGGCATACAGCTTTTTGCACTGCCTTGTCTTCAGGATTGATATCGCCCACTATGAGGAACGTGAAGTCACCGGGATTGCCAAAACGTGCCTGATAAATTTCCATTATCTTGTCAAGCGACACGCGGTTATGAGCATCCATATCGTAGATAAGCGCACGATCTGAATGGCGTGAAACTGTCAGCTTGAGCGAGTCTGAAAAAATGGTCTTGTGGTTCTTGTCGCGATTGACCAACCACTCTTTCTCCTTGTTCATATATCTCTCAAAAGCCTTCTCGTCACGGCGTGGAGCTGTGAAAGTCAGATAAACGAGTTGGAGCATCGTCTCAAAGTCTTTTATATTTGAATGACCATTGACAGACTCTGAATATGTGTTGATTGACGCACTGGCACTGGCACTCTTACCAGTCAAAGCCTTGTTCAACTCACGGCGTGTGAAATCGCCTAATCCCATCTCGTACATCACCGATGTGGTCGAAACGCACGAAGGCAAATCTTCGGTCTTAATCAGTGACGAACCACCCATTGAGAACGCCTCTAACGAGATGGAGTTCTCTTCGAACTTAGATGGACGGAAAATGACCTTTATGCCGTTACTCAACGTCCACTCTGTAGTACCATAACGCTCATCCTTCGCTGTCGCTTTTATTTTGCCGGCTTTCGGAGATTTCTTCACAATCTGCGTGCGATAAACCAGATCTTCCGGCTCATCCACCACAGCGGTCTGTATATCACGCAGCATTGCCAGCACCTCTTCCTCTGTCGGCACATGAATACCCTCTTTCTCTTGACCCGTTATTGAAACTGTCGGATTATTGTGCATCAGCGTGCGCGCCATCATATTCAGTTCAGTCAGAGTGACGGTTGGTATCTGCTCTTGTGCATATCTGACCTCCCACTCTATCCCCGGAATAGACTCATTGTCCTCAAAGTTACGCACGTACTCATTCACGTATGAGCGGTTGCTGCGGGTGTTCTTGCTCTTGAGTGAGTTCTCCATACTGTTCAGGTAATTGGTCTTAACCCGGTCAAGTTCGGTCTGGCGGAAACCGTAGCGTTGCATCTTCTCTAATTCGTACAGCAGGACTTGCAGTGCCTCTGCCTCCCTGCCCTCTTTGGGACTGACCGATGCCATAAACGCATCTTTCAGTTTTACTATCTCGCCATAACCAACCCATGCTCCTTTGAACGAAGCATTTGGGTCCTCGGTCAAGTCGCTGAAACGGTTGTTCATCATCGAGTTGATTAGCGACATACACATACTGCGGCGGTACTCGTATGGCGTATTAACCAACGTTTGTTGCATCTGTTCGTGAAGCCATTCGATGTTGATATCCGTACTTTGCGCCTCTTTGTTGGTTGCCCTTACCACGCGTGCACGGTCGTTGAAAGGCACCGTATAGAGAGGCCTCTCGCCGCGATTGGCACGAGCAGGCACATCTTTCCACAAATCCTTGATCTTCTGCTCAATCTTGTCCACATCTATATCTCCTACCACTACTATCGCCTGCAAATCAGGACCGTACCACTTGTGATAATAATCACGCAAAGCATCGTAAGCAAAGTTGTTAATCACGGCTGTATCACCTATCACATCTCTTTTGCCATATTGGGTATTCGGATATTTCTTTGCCACTATGTCTTTGTACAGCAGACGACCGGGGGTGGCACGTGTGCGCCATTCTTCGCGTATGACACCGCGCTCGGCATCTATCTCGTCAGGCTCAAGCAGAAGACCGCAAGACCAGTCGTACATAACCAACAACGCCGAGTCTATAATTCCCTCACGAATAGTCGGCACATCGCTCAAACGATAAACGGTCTCATCTATCGAGGTATAAGCGTTGATGTTGCCGCCGAAATTCACACCTATCGACTCAAAGTAGTTGATTATGCCTTTCCCGGCAAAGTGCTTGGTTCCGTTGAAAGCCATGTGTTCAAGAAAATGTGCCAGACCGTTCTGGTTGTCTTCCTCAAGTACTGCACCTACTGCCTGGGCGATATGGAACTCTGCACGCTCTTTTGGCTGCTCATTGTGGCGGATGTAATACGTCAGACCGTTGTCCAAATGACCTATACGCACATCCTTGTCCACCGGTAACTTGTCAGAACGCTGTGCCGAAATGTTCAGGGCTAATACCATTAACCCTAATGAAAGAATTGTCCTTTTCATATTCGTTTATTATTTCTTGATTATTCTTCGTTGTTCTTTTGCTCGCTTGTTGAGTTTACATCTATTATCTCGTCCCCACGACTCTTCCACGGACGCGGGCCAAGTACGCTCTCCACATCATCGCTCGTTATCACTTCTCTTTCTATCAGCATCTCGGCTATACGGTGATGTTGTTCTGTATGCTCCTCTAATATCTTCTTTGCACGTGCCATCTGCTCGTTGATAATGGCAGCCGTCTCACTGTCAATCACTTGCGCCGTCTGCTCGCTGTATGGTTTGGTCATCGCATACTCATACCTGCCTGTTGAATCGTAGAAACTCAAATCCTTCAGCTTTTCCGACATGCCATAGTATGCCACCATCGCAAATGCCTGCTTTGTAGCCCTCTCAAGGTCATTGAGCGCACCGGTTGATGTCTGACCAAGAAAACTCTCTTCGGCAGCCCTGCCGCCTAACAGCGCACACAATTCGTCCAATATATGCTCCTTATTGGTCAGTTGCCTCTCTTCCGGCAAGTACCACGCCGCTCCAAGTGCAGCACCGCGAGGCACAATAGTCACCTTGACCAACGGATTAGCCCAACGCAACAACCAACTGATTGTCGCATGACCCGCCTCGTGATAAGCAATCGAACGTTTCTCCTCGTCCGTCAGAATCTTGTTCTTCCGCTCCAATCCGCCAACTATCCGGTCAACTGCATCCATAAAGTCCTGTTTGCCAACCGTCTGACGGTCGTGACGGGCGGCAATCAAGGCGGCCTCGTTGCATACATTGGCTATATCCGCACCCGAGAAGCCCGGAGTCTGTTTGCTCAAGAAATTAACATCTACCGTATTGTCCAACTTCAGCGGCTTCAAGTGGACTCCGAAAATCTCCTTCCGCTCCTGCAAATCAGGCAACTCAACGTGTATCTGCCTGTCAAAACGACCGGCTCTCAACAATGCAGGATCAAGAATCTCCGCACGGTTGGTGGCTGCCAATATAATAACACCGGAATTGGTACCAAACCCGTCCATCTCAGTCAGCAACTGGTTCAGTGTCGACTCTCTCTCATCATTACCGCCTGTTATCGCACCCTTGCCACGTGCACGACCTACTGCATCTATCTCATCTATGAAAATGATGGCAGGGGCTTTCTCCTTAGCCTGGCGGAACAAGTCACGTACGCGACTCGCACCGACACCTACGAACATCTCCACAAAGTCCGAACCGGACATAGAGAAGAAAGGCACATCTGCCTCACCGGCTACAGCCTTGGCAAGCAGTGTCTTACCTGTACCCGGAGGACCTACCAGCAATGCACCCTTGGGTATCTTGCCGCCTAAATTTGTGTATTTCTCAGGGTTCTTCAAAAATGCCACAATCTCTTCCACCTCCTGCTTCGCTCCCTCCAATCCAGCCACGTCCTTGAACGTCACCTTGTCCTTCTGATCCTTGTCAAAAATGTGAGCCTTAGCCTTTCCTACGCCGAATATACTGCCACCCACCGAACCTATTCCGCGGCTCATATATATGAAAAAACCGAATATCAGTACCCACGGAACAATGTTTACCAACAACAGATACCATATATCTTTCGATTTCTCGTACTTCACATCTATCGGCTGCAATCCAGCTTCCTTGCGACGGGAATTAACCTCGTCTGTGTATTTGGCAAACTCCTCCGTGGATGGGACATGTGTCGTCAGCATACCCTTCACCTCCTGCGCATATTCAGGGGAGTCAAACACCACATTATACCGGTCAGGGAGTATGGTCGCTTTCGCAGTGTTGTCATCATACACTATAAGCTGCTCCACTACATCCTGCTCTATATATGATGTGAACTGGGTGTAACTCAAGTCTTTCTCAACTTTCGGGTTTCGGTCGGTAAAGAAAAAATACGTCACTAACCCAAACACCAGAATGTAGATTATCCACCCCGGCCAGCCTCTTCTTTTGGGCTGTTGGTCTGAATTATTGCCGTTACGGTTAGTCGGCTGCGTACTCTGTTGTTGTGCCATCGCTCCAAAGATTTTCTATATCATAATACTCGCGCATCGGGCGCAACATTATATGCACAAATACCGTGCCATAATCCAACGCTATCCATTCCGCATTCTGCCTGCCGTCTGTGGCAAGTGGGTGAATATGGGTTTCCGTGCGGACATAATAGTCCACCTCATCGGCTATCGCACTCACCTGCGTCGGACTGTCACCCTCGGCTATAACCATATACTCAACGGGTGCTTCCGCTATCTCACGCAAATCCAAAGACACTATGCGATGACCCTTCTTGTTACGGATGCCCTCTACTATCGTGGCAACCAACTGCTCTGTTGTTACTTCTTCTTTCTTCATATCTTCGCTTTTTCTTTAGTTCTTCTGTTTTTCTTCTTTGTCTCTTGCCGCTTTCCCGCCATGCTCACCGACAGTCAACCGACAGTCAACCGACGGTCACCCGACAGTCAATGCCGACCGCGATATCAGATTACATGTCTGACAACATCGATAAAAAACTCTTGGGAACAGGTGTCTCGAAATGCAACTTCTGCTCCGTTACAGGATGTATGAACTCCAGTACACGGGCATGAAGACACAGACGGTCGTTTTTCTTCTGTTGCAATGCCTGTGCCAGAACAGGGTCATTGCCGTGACCGTACTTGCGGTCACCTGCCACAGGATGGCCTGCCGATGCCAGATGAACGCGAATCTGGTTGGTGCGACCGGTCTCCAAATGCAACTCAACAAGCGACAAACCGCCTTTGGCCGCAAAAGCCGAACTCACCGCTGCAGTCTCCTTCAGCACCTCATAATTGGTTATAGCCAAGTCTCCACCATCGTCCACCGGCGACGAATAAACCATCGCATTACGCTTGTCCTCCGTAAACCACGACCTGATCTGACCCTGCTTCTTTTCCCATCTGCCTTCCGCAACTGCCACGTATGTCCTTCTCGTCACTATCTCACGCCAGTATTCACGCATATAGTGCTGCAACTCAACCGTTTTGGCAAAAACCAACAATCCCGATGTCTCGCGATCCAAACGATGAACCACAAACACGCCGTTCCTTTGATTCTGCTTCTTTACGTAGGCACGCAGAATGGAGTAAGCCGTTGTCTCTGACGAACCTGCCGTCGAAGGGACAGACAGCAAGCCGTTCCTCTTCTCAACCACTATCAAATGCTCGTCCTCATACACTAATCTCAGTTTCGGATGACGCAGCTCTACAGCACCCTGACCACTACGAACATCTATCTTGTCGCCTGTTTTCAACGCCGTATCAAACTGCGACACCACCACTCCGTTCACCGACACCAATCTGTGTTGTAACCATCTCTTGGCATTGGTCCTTGTCGTACCTATCACACTGACAAGGTAAGACAACAAATCACACGCCTCTCTGACTGTGTATTCAGTTGATTTGTTTTTCATACGCCATCTTTCTGATTGACTGTCACTCTGTACAGATTACATCCGATAAAATTGCCCGCAACTAACATCGCGTAAAGAAGCAGTATCCTGCCGGCATTCTCTGCCCAGAAACTCACAGGCACGGTCAGGTAATAGAATGCATCTGCTATGCAGTGCGGAAAACCGCAATGAATAAACAGAGGAACGGCAAAAACGAGTGGTATCCAATTGCCTGCCTCGTTCCCCTTGCGGGCAAAAGTCACGGCGGTTGTCATCAGTATGCCGCAACCGATACTCAATATCCCCGCTTTCCACCAGCCTGTTTGCAGCCGGCTCTCCAATAGTGTTTGGGCAGTCTCTTGCAGTGGCAGGGGAGAACAACGGGCAATCATGGCAATAATCAGACATCCAGCCCAATTACCCGCCAAGATAAGCAACAACTCTTTCATCTCCTGACCGTTCTGCACAAAACCCGCTGTTCCCGTAAAAAGTTTGAGTTTATACTTGACCACAGTGGCAAGCCCGAAAACAAACAAGAACATACCCACTGTCTTGCCCGCAAGAAATCCGTAACCGGCAAGCGCTATGCAAACACCTGCAAACACTGACGAGCGAAAAATGTTCCAAAGGTGACTTTTCATTTCTCTTCAATCCAAAGCCAAGTGATGTTAGACGTATGGTCAAGATAGCGCCAACGGGCCTTCATAACACGAGCCGTACCGTAATCGTCCGTCACTTCCGGCAGAACATCCGTGTTGAGTGCAAACGGTTCGGTATAAGTCTGCCACGTCGCCCCGCCATCAAGTGTGTACTCAATAATGCTTCCTGCTGTATGCACGCCGACTACTGTATTCATATAAACCATTCCATCCTCTACGTGAATACCGGGCAGCTGCAAGTGAAAATTGTGCCTGTCCGCACGCAGACGTGGCAAAGCATAGTGATAAACCAAAGACGTGAACTCCGGCAGACTCAATACAGAATGATTATTCCACGAACGCTCCGAAAGACCAAACATCTTCGGGTATAACTGCCACTCAATCTGCGCAAAACTGCGGATTGGTTCAGCCCACAACTGCGCGTTCATTCCTATCACGTTCTTATGTTGCATCGGAACCCAGTCAAAAACTCTGTACTCATCGGTAAAACCGCCCCAGTCCAAACCTTTCTCCTCATGATGCCGGCAATATGCAAAATCAAAGTACAGATGATTGGCGGTCGCCATAACTACCTTGTAACCTGAATCTGCCATCTGCTGAGGCACATCCATTCCATTGTGCCAACTGTAGCACACTGCACCCGATTCCGGACGGCAGAACTCAGTTATCTCTTCCCAACCCATCGGACGAAGGTCATAACGGCGAAGTATCTCCAGTACACCGTCTATGAACGCTTGATGCTCCTCATGTGTCAGCGACCCCTCAGGCACCTCGTCTCCGCCTATATTGAAGAACTTGAACTCTGCTCCTGCCTCATCGTACATCTTTTTCAGTTCTGAAACAACGGTCTCTATAAAAGTCAACGCGTACGGATTGGCGACTGCTATCACATTGTCCGAATATTCTTGCGCGCCGTAGTATGTGCGCTGGTCCATCACGCTGTCGCTCAACAAAGGATAAAGAGCCTTCTTGCAGGCACGCATGTGACCGGGCATATCCACCTCAGGTATGACACGTATATGACGCTCCTTCGCATAACGCAGCAAATCGATATATTCACTGCGGGTCAAATGCCCGTTGGCTGTGTTCTTCGGATCATTGTAATCCCAGCCGCCGCCATACATCGGGAACAAACATTCCGTCTCTGTCAGCGTGTATCCTCTGCGCGCACCACGTTCCGTCAGTTGAGGCAGACCG
The DNA here is from genome assembly GCA_024683975.1 of Paludibacteraceae bacterium. GTDB lineage: Bacteria > Bacteroidota > Bacteroidia > Bacteroidales > Paludibacteraceae > Colicola. The sequence goes on along the minus strand of JAIKXR010000098.1, from coordinate 36,549 downwards.
GGTATCTCCACACGCCATGCCTCATCATCGGTAATATGAAAATGCAGAACATTAAGTTTGCAGTCAGCCATTACGTCTAACACGCGCTTGACCGAATCTGCCGGATAGAAATTGCGGACTATGTCAAGCATCACGCCGCGATGGTGCATATCCGGATAGTCCTCTATCCTGCTCAAACGGGTCACACCGCCTAATTTGCCCAGTGTCTGTTTTGCGTAATAAAAACCCGCATCATCCGATGCTTCAATCACTATCGTATCTTTCTCAAAACGGATAACATAACCTTCGCTTTCTATCACCGGGTTCTGAACCTCTGACACAATAGCGGTTTCTATGTTGCATTCCGTCTCGCCCGTCTCTGCCTTTTTGGGTTGCGGGAAGAACGGAAACATTGTCTCAACAGGGTGTTCAGCGGCACGTTTTGCATTGTAACTGTAACTGTATTCGCCGTCTGCGTATGGAGTCTTTTCCCATATATCAACCGCACGGAACATCTGCTCACGGCGGGTGTATTTGTCAGTCGTACAAGTCACTGTAACAGGTTCGGGATGCTTGCCTGTAACTATAAAAAGACCTTCTGGACGCTTGTTCTCGCGTATGCCGTTGCCGCGAAAAAGCAACGTATAAGTCTTGGAACCGCCAGCAGGAATAGGACTGTAAGTGGCGGACGGACGCAGACAGTGGTAACTGCCCTGAATCTGAACGGCGTTGATCTCACAGTCATCCATGGCAGTCGGAGTCATTGCCTCCAGACAATAGTAAATAGTCCAGTCGTCATCCAACTCCCTGCCGGAAATATTGTTAATAGTCAAGTACGCTTCCGCCACACCCGGCTCCACATCATTTCGGCCAAACTCCCAATAAAGAGACACAGGGGCTTCGTTCTTGGCACAGGAAAAAAGTGCTAAACAAGAAACGAATAAGAAAAATTTCTTCATACAAATATTTTGTTTTGTGATTGTTTATCAAAACCTTAACAGCACCACCATGTTTTCTTACAACACCTATAAGGCTGATTATTTGCTGTTTTTTTATATTTGGCTTGCAAAGATACTGTCTTTTTGTGTACTTTTGCAAGCCTCAAAAGAAAAACAATGAACAAAATCACTATTTATTGCAAAAACGACCGCCGGTACTACGACATCGATTGTGGTACATCGTTGCTTGACCTTTACAGGCAGACTGGTCTTCAACTGCGCTATCCCATGGTAGCTGCAAGAGTTAACTACAAACTCCAAAGCCTTGATTTCCTTATCTACAAACCTAAAGACATAGAGTTTCTGGACGCATCCTCACCGGCAGGTATGCGTTGCTATGTACGCACACTCTCTATGGTCATGGCGTGTGCCGTCCGTGAACTGTATCCCGATGGCGACTTGCGCATAGAACACCCCATCTCCAAAGGATACTACTGCACAGTACGAGATGCAGAGGGGAAAAAGGTGACTGTCAGTCCGCTGGATATAGACGCTATCAAACAGCGTATGCAGCAGATAATTGACGAAGACAGACCCATCATCACCGAAGAAAAACAGACCAAAGAGGTCATCCGGCTCTTCACTGAGCATAAAGAAGGGCAGACAACTCTTTTCAAAACATTAGGGAATCCTTACTGCCGGTATTTCCGTATTGGCGATTTTATCGACTATTACACAGGCGTTCTCATGCCGTCAACTGGCTATATTCACCTCTTTGATGTCATCCCCTATCACGATGATATGCTTCTCAGAATTCCATGCCGGCAAGACCCTATGCGACTCGAAGACCTTTGCACACAAGACAAAATGTTCGACATTTTCAAGGAGTATATGAACTGGTGCCGGCTGTTACACATCTCCAACGTAGGCGAGTTCAACGAATTCTGCAAAACGAAAAACCTCTTCGAGATGATCAAAGTGAGCGAGGCACTGCACGAAAAGAAAGTGTCCAAAATTGCCGATACGATAGCCTCACGCGAAAACCGACCACGCTTCATCCTCATATCCGGACCGTCATCATCGGGCAAAACCACCTTCTCAATGCGACTGCGCATACAACTGATGGTCAACGGCATCCAACCCGTCGTTATCTCTATGGACAACTATTTCGTCAACCGCGAAGACACACCGCGTGACGAAAACGGCGAATGGGACTTCGAACACCTGCACGCACTCGATCTGGAACTCTTCCGAAAAGACCTTGCCGACCTCTTGGAAGGCAAAGAAGTGGCACTCCCCACATTCAATTTTGAAACAGGCAAACGCGAATACAGAGGCAATAAACTCCAACTCCGTCCCGACATGATCTGTATCATCGAAGGTCTGCACGCGCTCAACCCCGAACTCATTCCTAACATACCCCGTAGCGCGACATTCAAAGTATTTGTTTCAGCCCTCACCTCCGTCAACCTCGACAACCACAACTGGGTTCCGACTGCCGACCTGCGCCTCATACGGCGCATCGTACGTGACTACCGCTATCGAGGATATTCGGCACAAGACACCATAGGCCGGTACGAAAGCGTCAAACGAGGCGAAGAAACGTGGATATACCCCTTCCAGGAAGAAGCCGATGCTATGTTCAACTCCGCACTCATCTTCGAACTCGCAGTTCTCAAACGACACGCCGAACCGATACTGTCCGAAGTACCCAAATACACCGATGAATATACAGACGCACACCGGCTGCTCAAAGAACTCAGTTACTTTGAACCCATACCCGAAAGAGAAATACCACCTACAAGTTTCTTGCGCGAATTCGTCGGAGGCAGCTCTTTCAGATACTAATACACACTTTTTTTATGACACACCGACTTCTCATCATACGCTCCTTCGCTCTTGTCGCGCTCTTGTCAGTTATATTCGCCGGACACGCACAGCAAACAGTCAGGACAAACACTGCCGACTCACTGTCTTACCCGAAGATTCTGACGGATATGCACAATGTCCGCATCGTCCAGGATCCTGCAATAACACAACTGATGCAGGCAAAAATAACAGGTATAAACCAAGAGGAAAAAGAAGGTACAGGATGGAGGGTGCAAGTCTATTCGTCTAACGTGCCTGTCCAGTCCAAGCAAGAAGCACAAGCATTGGAAACCAAACTCAAAGACGCTGTATCACAACCTGTATATATTCTCTCCACACCGCCCTTTATCAAAGTTCGCATAGGGGATTTCCGCACGCAGGAGGAAGCACAGGCGTTCAAGGCCGAACTCATCGCGCTCTTTCCGGAACTCGTCGGCGACACCTACATCGTCCGCGATGACCACATAAAAATCCGCTGAGAAATAACAACTTGTACGTCAAAGGCAGAAGCAGGGGAAGGACTTGGATGCAGAGATCAAGAGAGTCAGTTTAATACCGCATAGTATGTTGCTGACTGCGGATGACTCAATGCCCCGATAGAGGAAAGGATTGGCATAGGGATAGAAATTACCGCCTATTACATCGTTAGGGTAAGTGACGGGGGCAAGAGTGGTGGAGTTATCGCCTGCGAACAGCAAGCCGTAATCGGCGAACAAGGCTACCGCCAACGAGAAACGGGTGTGCCTTACCTGCGCCGGAAACTCAAACCGGTAACCGGCTTCTATAGAGACTGACATCTTCGGCACAGGCCGGTAGCGAGTGGCTACCGACCTTTTTTGTGTGTCAAAGAAATGGTCCGGCATATTCTCAAACAGCCCATCCCCGTCTATTCCTATAAACTCGTCATAGCGTCCTCGTGTCGTCACTATCGATGTTACAGTCGTAGGCGAATGAAAGACATATCCAAACCGAGGGCCTGCCAAGAGGTAAATCCGGTACTTGGATTCGTACCCTACAAGCAAGGCAAGGTCAGCCTGCACCTGCCTATGGTGTTCGCGAACGGAAGTGAAGTCAAAATACATCTGCATCTGTTCCCACTCTGTGTCACGCATAGGGAATTGGTCAGAGAAATCGCTCTGTCGGAGAAGGCTGTACCTGTAGCCTAACTCAGGTCCCATCTGCAATAAGAATCCCGATTCCTCATATCGGTAACCCAATCCTAATGTGGCTCCTGCTCCTCCGATAGCGGATATGTTCTGCTCCGCGTACGGTCGCGGTGAGAGAAGAGCCTCCCAGTGTGGTCCCAGGTCACACCACAAGGCAAAGGAATGGACTGCAAGCAATATAGAACAAAAGAAGCTGCTCATCTGACTATCATTTTTTGTATTTCACCATCTGTTTCCATCATATACACTCCCTGAGCGGAAGGTGCCTCAATATCCGTGCCACTCACAAGGACACGTCCAGACAAATCGTAGATTGTGACAGGGATATTCTGTCCGTCGCGTCGGACTGCGATACGCTGTCCAGGATACAACAGCGTGGGTATAGGCTGCACATCCTCGTGCGGCACAGGGATAATGGGACAGGTTGGGATGAAGTAGTCCTCCCCTACTCTACGCAATGATGCGTGGTACGGATGTCCCATCAAGAGGGTATTTCCTACGCCGCAATAGATGAAGGACTGTATTTCGCCTACCATTTCCACATTATCCACATACCAACGGTAGGCATCCCACAGGTATCCGCCGTTGTAGCGGCTGTTCTTGAGCGCGAGGACGTTGTTCCATTTCTGTCCGATGACCGTCGAGGGGTAACGGACAAGGAAGGTAAAGGGCATCTCCTGCACATAGGACTTGTAACGTATTTGGAGCAGTCCGTTGTAGTAGTCGGGGCGTATGCTGTCGGGCAGCGGGATGAGTACCGTGCCGCTGACATCGTCCGTTTGGACAGGGGTGAACTTATCGTTGGAGAAGGTAACGTCCACGCGTTGCGGAGGCAGAATGACGTTGGTCAAAGCGTACTCCAATGCCACGTGGTAGTCGTCGGCACAGAGGTCGGCAACAGGCAACAGACTTGCCACAAAGGGTGTATCCACAATGGTCAGATGGAGCGTCACTAAACTGTCGCAACCGGTTGTAGTGATGGTATCAAACGCATAGTCGCCGGAGGCGGTGTAGTTCTGCCCCTTCCACGCATACTCTTTGTACTCGACCATCTCTTCTTCGCCCGTGCCGGAATGATTGACGGTAAGGCTTAATGTATAAACGCTGTCGCAGCCATAGACCGACTGATAGTCTTTTTGGTACTCACCCGAAGCGGTATAGGTTTTGCCCTGCCACGTATAACTGTCGCAAGCCGTTGCCGTTTCGGGGAAGAGATAAGACTCGGCGATGGTCAAGGTGAGTGTTTCTACGCTGTCGCAGCCGAGGACGGTTTGCGTTTTATACTCATATACGCCTGATTCGGTATAGGTAGTACCATGCCACGTATAACTGTCGCAGGCGGTGTCGGTCAGAGCCACGTGCTTCGGGTAACCGATAGTGAGATGAAGTTCTTCACGGATATCGCAGCCTGCATCAGTCTTGGCTTCATAGGTATAGTTGCCCGACTCGGTATAGACCTTGTCGTGCCACGTGTAACTGCTGCAGGCTGTAACTGTTTCCACTTGGGGTTCATCGGCTACGGCATTGACGTGGATATGGACGGTGTCGGTGGCTTCGCATACGGGCAGGAAGCGGAGGTTATCCACGGCAAAGTCGTTGCCGCCGCCCGAACCGTTATGGTCTTGCAGGGAGATAACGATATGGGTATTGTCTTCGCTGTACCATAGTTGGTAAATCTTTTTCCAGCGGCAGACTGTATAAGCCCCACCTCCTCGTCCCATCATAGCGGTATCGGGATGGTGAATTTCGCTAAACGTTACGCCATTGATATAGAATTGCAGGGAAGCCACACTACTGATTGAAGGGGCGTGGGAAATAGTAGATACTTCGCAGGAAAAGGCATACCACCTATTGGGCAGCACATCCACTTCGGTGCGGAATACATCGTTGTTCTTGGTGTCGTTTTTGCCGTCCACCACCATCATCTTTCCGTCGTATGTACAGATAGCCCAGGGCCAGTTGACTTGCAGCGGGTAGTCCACGATACTGTACTTACCCGGGCTGATATGCCTGTTGGCATCACCGGGATTGACTTCATTGGGTTCCATCCACGTATAGTCGGTGGTGAAACCTGTATTGCCTTGCTCGAAGTCGCCGTTAACGATAAGGTTGTCACCGTACTCGGTATAGCTCTTGATGGTTACGTCGTAGGTGTAGTCGCCCGATTGGTCGAAGGTAGCCACGGGTTCGCGGATAGTGGGGTCATTGATACCGTATCCGTTCCAGAGGTAGTAGTCGGCTTCGATGTCGGTAGTGAGTTGCACGTCGCCTGTACCGCATAGTTCGGTTTGGGATGGTACGATATGCACCTGACAGTCGGGTGCGGCAGAGAAATTGGCTTTGATGGTTACCTCATCGTGCGCTCGGCAGAGTTCGCGGAACGATACATTGTCGATGGCAAAATCGTTGCCGCCGCTTGCCGTCTGCGTATTGCGCAGGATGATAGGTATATCGCCCGAAACCTCATCGGAGTACCAAATCTGGTATATTTTTTTCCAGTCGCACTGGGTGGTTTCGGGTTGGTGGAGTTCGCCTAATGTTTCGCCGTTGATATAGAACTGCAAGATAGGTTGCGAACTGACATTCATTACGTCCGTCACGCTTGCCACATCCACAGAAAAAGCGTACCACGTATGGGGCTGAACAGAGACGGTGGTAGCATAGACGCTTTGATTGGGTACTCTACCGCCGTCCACCACCATCATATAGCCGTCATATCGACATCTTGCCCATGGTCCGTTGACTTGGTTGGGGTACGCTACGATGGAATAGCGCCCACTTGATATAGCCGGTCCTTCGCTGCAGAAATTTGTGGCGTAGAGGGCTTTATAGTCTGTTTCAAATCCCGTATAGCCGAATTCAAAACTGCCGTTTTGCGCGAGATTGGGACCCGTTTCGGTGAAAGCAGTGAGTTCGATTTTGTATTCGTTGTCGCCATCGGTATCGATGGTGGCAACGGGGTTCTTGATGGTAGGGTCGTTCAGTCCGTAGCCTGTCCATTGGTAATAGTCGCCTTCTCGGTCGGCAGCGAGTTGTACATCGCTTGGTTGGGTGATGAACGTATTGGAAGCCTCTATATGCACTTCGCATGGCTCTACTACCGTCAAGTCCAACACTTCTGTTTCGCTAACATACCTTCCGGATGAGGTAAGCGTTTTACCGTCAAAGGTATAACTTTCTCCCTTGTTAATATAGACTTCGGAGAAAGCAGCCACCTGCTGCTCAATAAAGAAGCGGATAGTGAGTTGATGTCCACGAAACTGCCCGCTGAGTATCAGTGTATCGCGATATATGCCGGGTGCCAATCCCGTCTGAAGATAGGGGTAGTGGAAGCGTCCCGGGTTACGATCCTTTTTGTTTGGTCTGCCGATCTTCGTGGGATCAACTTTTACCCAAATGCTATCCAGTGTTATAACAGGAAAGTTGAAGACAGATGCCTCTCCTTTGGCATAGGCGTATGTAATGTCAGAAAAGATTTCATCTTCATCGCTAACGATAGCAAAGCAATTAGCAAACGAGACAGCGGCATGATTCGTATAGCCTTCCCGCAGGATGTCGCCCGGATAACAACGATAGTCGAAAGCGGGCAACTCTTCTCCTGCATATTCAACGCTATAATGCTGCGCACTGACAGGCAGCAAGCAACCTATCAACAGACAGAGCAGACAGGTTATCCTATGTAATGAGCGTGTGGTCATTTTTCCGTATCGGTTGTTAAATAAGATTGTTTTCAGTATGCCATAAAAAGAGTCAGAGGGTACGGTGATGTTACGGTGTTCCTTCGGTGTGGTTAGCCTTATCTATCGTGTATGTATCGTATATGTATCGTGTATGTATCGTATATCTATCGTATATGTATCGTAGCTGATTGCTGCCTTGTCGCTGTCTGTTGGTCAGTTGCGACGTTGAGGACTGCGTGTTAATCAGCGTTGCTGTTAATCTAAATAGCACGAAACGGACACGGTACGACTTGTGTGTACCTGTCCGTTTTGTGTCAAAGAACGTTGTCCGACGGTAAGCGAACCGAAGTGAGTCTCCGCACTTTGTCGTTGAAAGCGTCTGCCTTCAAGAGGTCTTCCACGCGTAAGTGCATACGGTAGTTCCAGAAGTGCCGCGGATTGGCGGGAACGTTAATGCGTTCGGACTGTGCATCCGGTTTGCGTATCTGCTCGTCAATAGCCATCCAGTCCTGCAAGGGGAGAATGACCCACATAGCGGGACTGTACATGTGCTGGTTGATGACCGCTTCAGCAATCTCGGGTGTCATTTGCGCAGGGGCATCTCCCCAGCGACCCAACTGCTCGTTGTAGAAACGCTGTGTGACATTGCGGTCTTCCTCCCACCAAGCACGCAGCGGGTTCATATCGTGTGTTCCCGTAGTGCAAACGCTCAGGTAAGGAGCATCGGCAGGGTGTGCAAAGGTCTGTTTGGGGTCTTTGGGCATCCGCTGAATCTCGAGGCTGAGGATATGCAGTTCGTGCATAACGGAGGGCACACACTCAGGCACCATACCGAGGTCCTCGCCGCAGCAGAGCATACCGTTGGAGTGGATAAGCGTAGGCAGTTTGCGCATTGCCGAATCACGCCAGAACTGATTGTGACGACGGTAGAAATAGTCGTTATAGATATCCATAATGAGTTGTTTCTGGTCGTCATAGAGTTCGTTGAAGGCGTGCGACTGATAGATGGAGATACGCGGGTGGAGGAGTGAAGAATTCGCCTGGTCACGGACAAAGAGTACTTCGCAGTGGAGATAGAGCAAGCCGTTCAACAGGTTGTTGAGCGTATCGTCCGCCAAACGGTCGTTGCGACGGTCCTGCGGCAGAGCCAACTGACTTTCTATATAGGTCTGGACCTTCACCTGGGTGTCGTATTCGTCCTTGAACCAATAGACATAGCCATCGTTGGTATTGAGGAAATGCTGCTTGGCATACTCCGTATCGTAACCGAAGACATCGCCGAGGAACGTTGAGCGGATATAAGGCAGGGTCATACGACCTTCGTCCAACTTGACACCCATATTCCAGAGGTCTTGCAGCGAATAAGGCATAGCGGGCGAGAAATGTCCGCAAAGTCCCCATACATCGGTGCGGCGCATCTGCCAGATACGGAAGAAACCAAGTATATGGTCTATACGATAGGCATCGAAATAGTCCTGCATCTTGCGGAAGCGGCGTTGCCACCATGCGTAACCGTCTTTCGCCATCTCGTCCCAGTTGTAAGTAGGGAATCCCCAGTTCTGACCGCTGATAGAGAAGTCGTCAGGGGGTGCTCCTGCGGAGGCATCGAGGTGGAAGAGCTGCGGGTCAGTCTTTGCGTCCACCGAGTCGGGACTGATACCGATGGGTATGTCACCCTTCATCGCCACGCCCACGGAATGGGCATAGGCAACGGCCTCGCTGAGCTGCTTGTCGGCATGGAACTGGAGGTAATAATACAACTCCTTGTCCTGCTTGTCGCGACGGGCGATGAACTCCGCATAAGGCACGAGCCAATCCTCGTTCTTGGCGAAGAACTGCTGGAACGCCTCGGTAGCCGCCAGTTTCTTGTAGTCCTTCTTATAAAACTGCAGGAAGTATTCCATCTTTGCCGCATAGACATTGGGGTAGTCGGCGAAAGACAGGTTGTTCAGTTCCTCTTTCTGTTTGTCGTACTTCTTCTGCGCCGCTGCCGTAAGTTTGCCCATAGCGGGAATATGCAGATAAATAGGATGCAGAGCAAAGACGCTGACCGCCTTGTAAGGATAGGAGTCGAGGAAGGTGTGGGTGATGGTCGTGTCGTTGATGGGCAGGGTCTGGATCATCTTCTGGCCCGTGAGGGCGGCCCAGTCGGCAAGTTTCTTGAGGTCAAGGAACTCGCCCGTACCGAACCCTTCGTCCGTGCGGAGCGAGAAGACGGGCACCGCCACGCCCGCCCCCTTGAGACGGGGCTGCGTGCGGCGGAAGAGCCGGTCGTTCTGACGGATGGTGACACCTTCGCGCACACCCCATATCTGACGGTTCTCACCCCACTCCATATCGGCTACATCGCCTGTCCGGAGGTCGTAGATGCAGTATTTGTATTCAACCGGCTCGTTGGCGGGAACGCGCAACGCTCCCTGCCATACGGGGAAGCAGTGGTCGGTCAGACAGAGCTTCTTCGTCTTGTCCCAGTTGCCGAGCGATGACCCGCTTCCAAGAACCGCCACGCCCTGTGTGGGCAGAATCTGCGGCAGGTCAAGCGAGAAGACAACGACCGCCTCGCCCTTCTTTGGAGCGATATGCTTCATTGCGGCGGCACGGTCGGGACGACGGAAGGAGAAGGCACGTGTGCGGAAAGCGTCCTCCTCGGTCTCGCTGCGCCAGAAGTCGCGCAGGATGATGTTCTTGTCGGTGGTCTGCCAGTCCAGACGGCGGCTATCGCCTGTCTCGTAGAGGAAGCCCCCGTTGTCAAGGGCGATGGCATAGTGGTAAGCTATCGCGCCTTGGGGCTGCTCGACCACGACGGATGCCGTCCAGAAGTCCTCGCCCTCGCAGTTGAGAAAGAGGGGATGCTGCTCGGTCCAGCCGAACGTTCCGGAGCCGGTCTCGACGACACAAAGACGTTGGCCATAAACGGCGCGGTAGTTGATTTGAAAAGTCAAAGTCATAGATTAGAGCTTTTGAAATTTTGCTTTCTTCAAGCCGGCGGCTTTTCTGCGACTTACCGTAACACGGCGGCGTGCAGGAGCGTTTTCTTCTCTTTCTTGGAGGATGGCGGTAGTTTTAATCGTATATTGATAGCCATCATTGCCGATTGCCACAGCTTCCATCGTAGCACCTGTTTCCGTTTCGGTAACGTTGAATTCACCCTCAACGAAATCAACGTATGCGTCCACAATGGTATCGTTACCGTTGATGGTATAATAAGCCAGGAGAGTGAACGTTTCATCCATGTCCTCCATGGTGTAAGATCCTGTAACTGTTTCCGTATATACAGGCGACACACTGATGAAGACAAATTGGTTGTTCACTGCTTTTGAATCTCCCATAATCTGCCACCAGCCTTCTGTTTCCACAGCATTGACAAAATCAATATCGGTGAAGACCAGTTCTTTTTCACCTATAATCTCCATCTCATCCGATGAAAAGATGCCGGTAGCGTGAATCGTATATTGATATCCGTCCTTGCCGACTACGGTAGCTTCCAGGTTGGCACCTTCGGTTGTCTCTTTCAGTTCGAACGCCCCGGCGATGAAAGGAATCTGCTCCACCATTGTGTCATTGCCATTGAGGGTATAACGTCTGAGGAAGGTATAATCGAGGTCCATATCTTCCAGCGTATAAGTTCCTTCCGCCTTATTGGTTTTAACAGGCGACACGGTGATGTAATAGAACTGGTTGTCTTTCAACGGACTATCTCCGAATATCTGCCACCAGCCACCTTTCTGCAAATTATCCACATATTCCAACTCGTCAAAGGTGATTTCTTTCTTTCCCCTTATAGTAAGTTCAAGTGTTTTGAAGGCAACTGTCTCCACCGAAGTTACCAATTTGAACGAAACGGTGTCCAAAGCAACGGCGAATGCTGTATATTCGGTTTGGGGTTCAAGGTCATCAAATGTCAATTCTGTTTTCCCGATGCGAAGGAGGTCGGCATAATAAAATTTCTGATTATATACCTTCTCATAACTTTTCAACATAGCATCAAAGAACTCTTTGGTCAAGCGGGACGTGATCGTATCCGAGTTGAAGTCAGCGGACTGCATCACTCCAAACAGATAAGTGAGAGACATGTCGGTAGGGGTAACGGTGACCTGAGCGGATAAATCCTCCACATTGGAACACTCGATATTGAAGTACTTTTTGGTACTGTCGGGACCGTCATTCTGTTTTTTTTCGCAAGAAGAAAACACACTGACCATCATAAGGCAGCTGAGTGCCGAAATCAAAAGTTTTTTCATTTTTTTTACAATTTTAATTCTGGTAGTTATTAAGGTTAATTATTTATGTTTGAATATCACTCTCACATTGAGTGAAAGATGTTGTTAATTATCCTACCGCAGACGCCCCATATCTTTGCACTATAAAAGGATACAGACGCGCGTCTTATCGGAAGCAGTAGCAGCGGTAACGTTTGTCGCTACCGGGGAAGATGGTATATGCCACGCGCAGACCGACAGAAACCGGTTTGACAAGAGCAGGAAGAGCCACTTGCGGAGCAGGGAATGCGGTTGTTTGAAGGCTGAAAGAAGGCATCGAGGTTTGCTGGCTCAACCACACAGGATACTCTGCAAAGAGTTGGAAAGTGACGGTACTATAGGTCGATTCCAACGCGTGAGGCGAGTTGTAACGGGAAACCATCTCGCCTTTTTTAGCCAGTCTCCATTCGTATCCGAGAGCTGCAACGCCGTAAAGCGAGTAGGTAGTGCCTAAATCCTTACTGCCTAACGACAAACCGCCGACAGGTATAGTGCCTATAGAAGGGTCGTTACTGATATGCACATCGTAATCAACAAGATAAGCATCCACACTACCCTTATTGAGAGTAACTGAATAAGAAGGGCTTAAGCCTATTGCGAGTCGCGGACCGAGGTCAAGAGCAAAAGAACCGAAGCGGAAAGAGAGAAGGAGAGGAACGGTCAGTTCCCACTGCTTGTCCGAATAGTCGGCTTCAGCACTAACAGTATAACGGATAGGGACGGGTACTTGCGTTCCGTCTGAAGCAGTAGAAACGGCGGTGAAATCAGCTTGGGACGTGATGGAAGAGCGTTGGTAGGAGTTTTGATATCCTATACCCGCACCCGCTTGGAAGCCCACACGCGAGGAATAGCCTAAAGGTGAGAGAAAAACATAACGCAAGTCAATGGCGAAATCAACCCCGGGGCGCGGCTTGACATCGCCACCAAAACGCAGATTGGTACCGCCTTGCACCCCCACTTGCAGACCACTTCTGCCTTGAGCGAAAGAAGGCAGCGCGAGGAGTAAAAAGAATATAGCAAGAAGAGTATGTTTCACGGTCTAACGAACTATATACAGCAATGTCTGGTCGAGTTTGGAAGTCTTGACGTGTACTAGATAGCAACCCGCAGCGGACTGGGCGTTGAAGGTCATAGTGTCGGAAGCGTCAGAAACAGTGCGACAAAGGAGTCGTCCGCTCATATCGAAGACGGAAACGGTGGCGGGTTCAGTGACAGGCATGCCCGTGAGAGTCAGTGATTGGTTCTTGTCGGCTACGTTAGGAATGAGACGCAGGTTAGCACCTTCGGCATCGGTCAGTCCAGTCAGAGAGATGCGATAGACGGGGCTGCGCAGCACGATGTCGCAACGTTCGGATTCGGGGTTGGGAAAGTTGCACTGGACATAGTATTCGCCGCTTGGCAGTCCGTCGCGGGAAAGGTAGTAGCCTGTAGCAACGAACTGGTCGTCGGCATCGGAGCCGGTGGCATTGTCGATAGTACCTACCACGCGATACCAGCGTACTTCAACGGGAAGCGGCGTGTAGCCAATCTCCTTGAGGGCGTTGCGGTTTAGGACGTACATCTGTCCGAACAGGTAATCGACAGGAAGTATATACTGTGCATCGCAGGCAGAGACAAAGAGCGCCTGCAGTTCCATAGCCTGCGTGACTTCGACCCGGCGGGGGTTGTCGGTATTGCCATCAGACCAACTGACGAAACGATAGTCAGGTTCGGGAGTGGCAGTAAGGACAACTATCTGACCGCAACGGAGTCCGCTCTGCAGCCATTCTTCGGCACGGAGACTGCTCAAAGAGAGCATCAAAAGTAACAATATGGAAAGCCGCTTGGACAAGACAGTACTGAATTAGAGATTATTGCACTTGGATGTCCACCGTACCGTGATCGGCAGTGGCTTTGATTTTGAATTCACGGTCAACGAAGACGGCATAGACGGTTGTTTCTCCAAGAATGGTATAGGCGAATGTCTTGCTCGTAGAGAGTGACGTACCTGATGCGTCTTCCCAATGGTCGAACTGATAGCACGGGTCAGACTCGATGGCATCGAGTGTAATCGGTTCGCCAGCCTTGCCAGTGAAAGTGGTCTGCTCGACATCACCCGTACCTTCCTCCTTGACGCGGACGTTAATAGTGAACTCCTTCCCTTCGAAGATAGCGACAAAGTCTGTGACAGTCGTTTCAGACGATATTTCTATTTCGCGGGGGTTGTCGGTCACGTTGTCAGACCAGCGGACGAAGAAGAACCCTTCGGCGGGCTGGGCGGTAAGAGTGACAATCTGCCCGCAACGGGCAACAGCTTCTGTCTGTGCCACAGCCGTGAGGCACAAGAACATGAGAGGTAGTATAAGAATATATTTTTTCATACTATGAGGTTGTTTCTTAGTGTTATGAGAGTTCCGGATATTATTCTGTAAGTTCTGATTATTCTGAATATTCTGTTTCAGGTTCTAATCATCTACTGAGATTTGTATGGTTCCTGTCAGTTCTGTCTGCGGGCGGGCTGTGATGGTAACTTCACAGTCAGGTTCTTCTGGTTCAACCTCTTCGGGTTTGGTTGAAGTAAAGACAACAGAAGAGGCGGCGTTATTGAAATTGAAGTTCCAGTAGTAGAAAACGCCGTCATCAGGTTTGTAGTCAGACCATCTGTCCACTGTTTTCTGGTCGTATGTCCACGATGTCGCGCCGGATGTGGATTTGAAGGAGTTTTTTACGCAATTTGTCTTGGTGGGTTTATTTTTTGAACAGGTGCGCCACATTCCCAAGTCCAGTGATTTTTTTGTATTGTCGGTCCGTTCGGCCTCTATGTCGTAGCCATTCCAATCGGAATAGCGCATACGATAGATATAACTCTCGATGTACTTGTTTTCATCAAAATTGATTGGTCTGCCCGAACGAAGCTGCCACGTGTTGTTGACAGCACATTCGCTGCCGTCAGTCCAAGAGGTGGCAGTAAGTGAAGTGGCACGTTTGGTCACGAGGCGGAAATATACGTAACTGTCTGTGGAATGCGCACATATCCACTCTTTCATCTCTATATTGGAGAACTCAATATAGTGAGAGCCATCGTCGGCAATGTCCATTCGCAGTGAATCAAAATAAGTACTTGGATTGGCAGGGTCAATTTCCGGACCTGTACCAAAGAAGAGAGTGCAGATATTCTTAGAAGGTGTAGTCAGCCGGGTGGCTTCCCATTTGCCCGTGAAATAGAAGAGGTCTTCACCTCCGCGTTTGACTTTCACCTTCTCATCATAGCGCAGGCGTGTACCATTGACTTCTTTTTCGGGTACTATCTCTATTTTGAGTTCGGCAGCTTCCTTGGAGATGAACTTGACATAATACATACCTCCGTTGGTCCATTCGCCTATAATATCATCAATGGAGTCAATGGTCAGTTTCCACATATTTTCTGTCCGGATAGTACGATGCCCGAGGAGATTCTCATCGCTCTCTGCCGGATAGAAATGACAGTCCTGTTTGGCCACCCAGACATCGAGGGGTTCGTGCAGACCGTTCCAAATGAAACGCACACTGTCTTCCTTCCACAAACTGAGGGGGAGTTGATAAACGGTTGTAGAGTCTTCCGCTTTTATCTGTATGGACTGCGGGAGAGAGAGCATATCAGTTTCGTTGAGGCACTGGCGTGAGTTGAGATCCGGAGCAATAGTGACAGCACCGGCGGACGGGATGTCAATCATCACCCATGCCTGGACGTTGCGGGTGATGCCGCCGCCAGCCATTATATTGCGATAACGAGCCTCAATGTCAAGCACATACGCGGTCTTGCCGTCAATTTTGGTCTTCTTAAAATCCCGGATGATGGGCAGTTCGACGTAAGAGTCATCGCCGGGCTCGCCAATAGCTTCGGCTATATCACGCGCAAGAGGTTCATCACATTTAAAGTCGATGCTGGCAGACAGAGTATCAAAGAGTTCCGGATGGTCAGGTATATAGGCCACGTGTACAGGTAGATCGTAGGTATTTGCGGTGTACCACGTTTTGCCTGTGCGGTAAATCCGCCCATTGACACCATTACCTACCTTATATGGTTCAGAACAAGTGGATTGTGAGTAGGTTGGCAAAATTCCCAAACATAAAATAAAGAAAACCAGCAGCAAACGAAGTCGGCTGACAGATTTATCCGAAAGATGTAAGAAAGTATAAATGTGCATTATTACTGATGAGACCACAGTCTCCGGAAAAACGCCGCAAAAGTACATTATATTTTCGTAACGTGCAACAAAATATATAAAAATATCAAAAATTGAAAAATCGGAATGATAATTTGGTTTGAAATTGAACTATGGTAAACTTGCTTGCGGGATGGGGATACGGAAGTCATAGGAATAAAGAAGGCTGCCTGTCAGCCTTGAGGTTGACAGGCAGCCCGAAAACAAACTTATGAAAAACAAATTATTGTTTTACAAAGTTGAAGCTGTAGTTGAGTTTGATACCACAGTCGAAGAAGTTCATACCGTTCTTGGCACCGAACTTGAAGCCGTCACCTTGGGTGTAGGCATCGGTGGTATTGAAGATTTTAACGTCAGCGGGAGTACTTCCGGTCGGAGCGGTAAGGTTGAGGAGGCTTCCTGAAGCATTGTGGTTGTAGAGCGAGAAGAGGCCATAGCTGGCATAAACGCCTACGCCGAATGCGTTGTTGTCTTTCAGACGCCACTCGTAACCGAGTTCAGCACCAAGGAGGAGATTGAACTTGCTTACGTCCTGCTTTGTACCACTCATTTCGCGAATGTCTTCAGTTACCTTACCTGTAATAACTTCGTTACCTACGGTCACATTGTAGTTGGTGAACAATGCGCTGATGTTATCGTTGCTGATACTCTGATTGAAGTGGTTGAACACCGGGAGCTGGAAGCGAGGACCTACGTTGAAGTAGAGACCGCTGTTGGTGATCATAGAGAACATCAGGGGTACTTCAAGTATCACTTCGCCGTCATACTCACGAGCGTCAGCATTGATATTGTAGTTGATTGCTCCGGCCGTGAACGCGTTAGCGTATTGAGCTGTAACCGCGCTACGTACATAACCGGCTGAAAGTCCGGTGAGGATACCGTATGACGGTTTCTCGCCATGCTGCCAATAGTGAGCGTACTGGAGGTCGAGAAGAACATCAAATCCGGGTTTCCACTTACCGTCAACGTTGTCGGTTGTGTTGTGGAGCAGAGAAGCCACACCGCCACGGAGACCGATTGTGAAGCGGTTGATTTGACGCTTTACATCGGGTTCTGCCTGAGTGTCTTTGGCTTCCTCAACCACCTTGGTATCTTCCTCTTGAACAGGTTCCGTTTCGTCAGCTACAACCTTGGTATCTTCCTGCTTGGCAGGTTCATTGATAACAGGACGAACTTCATCCTGACGGATCTGTTCGGGTTGGCGGTTACGGTCACTAACCTGTTCATCGCGGTCGCGGACTTTCTCATCGCGGTTAAGAACGGTTGCACCTTCACGTTTAGCGTCAGCTTCGATAGCGTCGCGGTGCTGTTTGTCCATATTACGGAGTTCTTCGCGGCGTTTCTCCACTTTTCCGCGGTCGCGTTGCTGTTTGTTGATAGCAGCGGGAGTCTGTTCAGTTGCACCTACGAGGAGCAAACCATCAGGACCTACCCATGAATTGATACCCTGAACGAGGATACCATCGGGGAAACGTTTACCACCTACCTGACCAACGATGTGGCGCACGTAGTAAACCCACTCTGAAGGTTCTTCGCCTGTGAGGTATTGTTTAACATCTTTGGAAATGATGATTGTATCACCCTCTTTGAACGAGTAGCCATTACCCGGATCAACAGCTTGTGATTGCAGGTCTTTATCACGTTTAGCGTGATTACCTACTACTACATCGTCTGCCACGCAATAAGCGGTCAAAAGCAGAGATGCGATTATAAATAATGTCTTTTTCATAATTTTAGGTCTCCTCTCTTATTATTGAACTTTCTGACCTTGTGCGTCATACATAACGTTATCTTCGGTAACGATATAGAGTTTACCGTTGATCATCTGTTTGCGTGTGCCAACAGAAGCTTGAGTTGAGATGACTTTATTTTCAGTACGCCACATACCGCCGCACTCATCGGTGCTGCTTGTTTCGATAACGATGACAGCATAGTAATTACCGGCAGGCATCTTCTCATCAAGAGTGTAATAGTAGCCACCTTTATGGATTTCCACACCGTCACGATACCATTTAACGTTCTTTTCATTTTCGTCACCTTGAACGAGGTTGAGATCATAATCCTCGTTGATTTTCTTAAGGTTAATGATCAGAATCCAACCATCGTACTCAGAAGCGAGCGGCAAGTTGTTAACTTGTTTGTCGTTGGTAGTGTAGTCAGCGTCTCCTACGAGTTTGTTAACGGTAGCCGTCTTGGACGTTGAGTTGTCGCAAGTGCTTGTTACCTCAGCGTAGAATTCAACTGTTTTTCCTTTCTCGAACTTGACTGTACCATCGTACTGTTTGGCACCAGTACCATCGTTGTAGTAGATAGCAACTTTGTCTGTGAGACCTGCAGCGTCAAGTTGGTCTTGGATTTGTTTTTCTACAACAATGTAGTCGTAGGGTTGACCGCAGACAGCGGCTGGCCAATTGATGGTAGCGTTAGCGAGGTCGAACACATCTTCGCAACCCTTCTGAACCGTAACAGGGATAGTGTCATAAATACGGTGGTCGTCGCAGACTGTGAATACAGTGTAAGCCAAGAGGACTTGCGTACTCATAGTGAGATCCTCCTTGAGAGCGTTCACTTGGTCGATAGGACGGAAGTCGTTATATTCGGGATCTGCATCGAAAGCCTCCCACTCGATATGGTCGAATGTAGCGAGCGAGTCAGCAGCCGTGAGTGTCTTGTAGTAGTCCTCGATGAAGGTATTGAACTTCGTATAGTCGAGTTTCTCACCTTCATTGGCGATGATAGCGTTTTCTTCAGCAACCGTGCTGTAGTCGAAAGCGGTAGCAGCGACCATAGGAACAACAGTGAAGCGGAATACCGAGTCAACGAGGATAGTGCTTATGCGCACTTGAACGGTATCGTCCCAAGTGAGAGAAGCAAGATCGTTAGAGTCGATATGGCGTTTGATGAGAACGTTGGTAACATCATCGTCATAGTCTTCGCCATCGCAAAGGATGAGTGTTCTTTCCACTACGCAAACGCTGTCTGTTTCGTTATCGATAACTTCAGCCTTAATGTACATAGAAGACTGCGGTGTACAGAGGTTGACCACGATAGATGTCGGTTTAACCTGGTCGATGAGACGTCCGTCAATAACCTTAACTTTGGTCTCATTGGCAGTGAATTTGTATTGACCGTCACCGAGTGAGCGTTCTTTGCACTCGAAACGAATGTCAGCACTTGCGATTACGTCCTTGTCGCTGAGGTTGACGATAGTCAGACGGAGGTCTTTGTCAGCGGGAACGAGTTGGTTGCCTAATTCGTCAACCATAGCAACGTTGTACCAAACACATTCGCCTTGCGGGTTAGTGTTACCGTTATCCCAGTCAAATTCAACGGGGTTGGAGCACTCGTCACCCTTGTTCATGTGCATATCAACACGGAAGGTCATCTCTTTTTCCGAGGTAACGCGTACATAAACGACATCATAACCTTCAGCTGAATAGAGCAGGTTACGGCTGAATGTGCGGGTATATTTGTCGTTGGCTTTGAGAACCATACTCTTGCTTGTCATTTCGTACTTAACGGGGCATTCCCAAGCGAGTTCAGCAGTAAGAGTGTTCTCTTCTCCGGAGAGATCAGTAACGATAAGAGTGGCATCACCAACTGTGTTCTCGCGGAGTTCCTTGAGATTGATACGATACCAAACGTTGGTATTGATACCCTGGTTGTAGTCGGTATTGATAGCAAAACGCTTAAAATCTTCACAAGCGGTAATTGGAGTTTCAAGTTCCGGCAGGGTCTCAATTTGCAGAAGGAGTTCCTGAGCCTGTGCGGCGGTAATCTGTATATAAACCCATGCGGAGCTGAGTCCCATCAAAGCATCCGACTTGATATCTTTCTCTCTCTTGGCACCGGCACCAATAGTAGCACTGCCCGAGATGAGTTGTTCACCTTCGCAGTCGGTGTAAGCAACGGCTTTGACAGCACCTGCCTTACCGTCAGTATTGGTCATACTGAAGATGAGTTTGCTGTGAGGATGACTTGTGCGGATGTCAGCCACATTGAGTTTGTACCACAGAGTCTTGCCAGCTTCGTGAGGTATTTTCTTACCTTCCTTGATTTCGACAGCGTGCTGGCAGTCCTGACCGTTATTGGGGTCGATGATATCAACGCGGAACTGATAATCCTGCGGACCTTCAACGCGCATATAGACGGTCTTGATACCTTTTGCACAGAGTTGTTCATACATACTACGCTCAATAACCTTTGACATGGTCTGGTTAGCAGCGAAGGAGCGTGTAGTGGTCTGCATCTCCTCTGTAACAGGGTTCTCGTAAGCGATAGAAGCCTTTACAGACTGGGCGGCAGCACCATTGATGAACATCAAGCGAGCAGTACTGTCGTTGTCGCAGAGTCTGTCAAGATTGATTGAGTACCAAGCGTCGTCAGCCACCTTGTCGGTCAGAGTGTTATACTTAACCGGTGTTGCGGTGAAGCTGATAGGCGTAAACGGATCAGCGTCCTGTATGCTCGCCTCGAAGTGGAACTTTTGAGTACCCTGGAGACGGATATAAACCTTCTCACCGAAAGCTGTGAAAGAAGAGCGTGCGATGTCTTTCTCACGTACCTGGTTAGCCGTGAGTTTAACAGCCTGCTGTTGAGGAGCTGAAACGGGGCAGTCAGATGAGAGAGCCGCATCAATAGTCGCCTCTTTGCCTGTGAGGTTCTTCAAAACAACATGAACTTTCTTACCTTTTGTATTTTGGATTTCGGTAAGGTCAATTACGTACCAGAGAGTAACATCAGCGTCCTGGTTGTGACCGGAAGTCCAGTTGAAAGGAATAGCATTAGCGCAAGAAGCACCTTCGTTCTCAACCTTCTTATTGAGACGGAAGTTGAAAGGCTGGTTACCGTTCAGTTTGATATAAACCACATCATCCTTGCCGAGTTTCTTAAGGAGATCGGAAGCTATTTCCTTGGTGTAAGTACCATTAGCACCGATGGTGAGCGAGCGGGTTTGGTTGTCGTACTCATCAGGGCAGGACATGCTGAGTTCGCCCTTAATAGTGAGTGCGGCATTGCCTTCGTTGGTAATCAGGACTTCGGGGATGTAGTCAGCATTAACGAGGTTGGCAGCAGGAACGCTGTACCAAACAGTAACGCCGGCATCCTGGCGGTTACCCTCTTCGAAGTTGAACGGAACGGCATCTTTAAGAACGCAAGTGATCTCGCTTGCATCTTTCTTTTTAGCTTCAGAAGGAACAACCTCAACCTTGATAGGCTGGGTGGTAGTAACGCCTACGTAAATAACGTCAGCGGCACCGAGCATAGCAACAGAAGAGTAGTTAATCTTCTTTGATACTGACTTGCCGGCTTCAATTTTACGTGAAACGGTCTGGAGGTCAACGTAGGGGCATTCGAAAGCGAGTTCTGCAAGAACGTCAGCTGAAGCATCGCCACGGTTGGTAACAACAATGGTGAGATCCTGCTTGTTTTCCTTGGGCTCTTTTACGTTGATAGCGTACCAAACGGTAGAGTTCTCCTCATCAACCTCAACGTCCTGGTAGATTACTTCGTTCCAATTAACCGACTGTGCGGCGGCGCAGGCGTTACCCTCGCGCAGGTGTTTGAGGCGCGCCGAAGCCTTGATGCTTTGGTTAGGAGTGATACGGACGTAAACGTATTTGCAGTTTTCCGCATTAAGAGACTCAATCATATTGCGAGCGAAGTCCATATAGCCGGACTCACCTGCAATGACGGTATCGTTCTTCTCAATGACGTTTTTAGTTTTGAGTTCGTCAACTTTCTCGCTATTGAAAGCAATCTCAACCTTGACATAAGCAGGGTTGGTAGTGTTATCCTCATTATTGAGAGTGAGTTGCGGTTCCTGTTTCTTACCTTTGAGGAGTTCCTCGCGAGCTATAACGAACGTTTTACCTTCTGTACCTATGGTATAAACATCGGTAGGCAGAGTGACTTCGGTAATATTGTTGAAAGTCACGTCCTCGGTAAGTCCCTGTATAGTTTTAACAGTGAAAGAAACGTCTCTACTGTTCTCCACTTTGAGATAGAGAGTTGATTCGGTCATGCTTTGGATGAGAGCCGGCGATATTTCGTGAACGCGGGTTCTTTTAGCAGGAACCGAACCTTTGAGACCAGAAAGACCGGTGCTGGGGCAGTCGGTAGAAATCATTGAGACGATTCTGGACGTAGCGTTAGCAGAATAGGTGATTTCAAGACCCTGGTTAGCTTCGCGAAGAGCGTTAAGGTCAATCGAGTACCAGCGTGTACCCTTAGTCAGGTTATAGGTTTTACCATCGCAATAGGGTTTGTAATCTGTTGCTTTCAAGCAAGCTTCGTCAGCAAAAGTACCCTCATAGAGGTTGATGGTGAAGAACACCTGCTGGTTGGTCTTGAGTTTGACAAACATCTCGGTATAACCCATTTTAACGAGCATTGAAGCCGAGGTGTTCCAAATACGAGTTGCGTTGCCGGCTACAGTGTAGTTACGCGATTCTTCTTCGTTTGCGAGAACAGCGGTAACGTCAAGTTCGGCAAGGCTGGATGACATGTTAGTCAGATAGAGGGCGATGTTAGGATCATCAACTTCAGTGAGCCGATCACCAAAACGCACCACATACCAACTGGCTGTACCAGCCGCCTGTGTGTGACCGTTGGTCCAATCAAACTCGATGGCATTCGCCCTTGACGAACCATCACCCGTTCCGGCTGCAAAACCCGTGAGAGTCATAGTAGCAGCAATCAGAAAAAGGATTAGTTTTTTCATTTTGATTGTTTTGTTTTAGTTTGTTAAATTAAGTTAATTATTTTTTTCTTTATATATTTGAGTTGAACTTATTTTTTTATCGTTGCTCATTTTTGCGCGGACCAGAGCCGGCAAGCCAGCCGCGATTCAAGCGGAACACTAATCGTCTTGCGGAAGACCGAGGATGGAGATACGCTTGTTGTCGTTTATTATATATAGGTGTCCGTTCTGGAACATTTTGCGCGGGGTTGCAGGAGCTGATGTCTCGTCAAGAGCATCGCCTTCGCGGTCAATGACTTGAAGCATGATATGTTCGGTGCAGGAATTTTTACGCAGGAGTACGACATCGTGCTGCCCCATACGTGTAACGTAATAAGTTTTGCGATAATAGAAAGGCAGTTCGGACTTATAGGCGAGTACTGTGTCGTATTTTATCTCAGCAGGGATGACATTGACGTTGTATGTACAGATATCGACCGTATCCTTGCACCGCCAAACAGTATCTCCAGAATAGACAGTCGTCTGCTTGAGGACAGTATCCGCGAGCTGCAACTGCATTCCTTCGCAGAAGGTGGTGTCCAAACCGCTGTCAACCCACTTGATATTATAATTGAAGCGCACGCGTCCCACATCATCAGGGTTGTGCCGGAAACGGAAGAAGAGAGTGTCGCCTGCCGCTTTGGCCTTATTAACAACAGCCGTATCAGGGAAGAAGAGTTTGGTAGAGTCTGCCATTGTACGTTTGCAGATGAGAGTGGGATCAGCGCATGTGCCACGAAGGAATTCCATTTCGCAAGGGAGGTTTTTCTCCTGATACCATTGTACGAACATCTGCTTGTTCTTGCGCATATCCTGAGGGAGCCATGCATAGATATCCTCTTCGTGGTTAGTTATATATGTCATACCATGCTTAACAGGCAGGAGGTCTTCACAAGTGGAATTGGGACCCTCGTCATAAGCGAAAGCGAGAACCCGCCCTTGACCGCCATTAAGGGGGTACACGCGCAAGTGGGGCTTGACAACCGTTTCCACTATTTCGGAGAGATCACCCATCTCGGCGAGTTTGGAGTTAATAAAATCAACATCAACATCTTTCATCGTGTTACCGCCAACGGTAAAAGTGAGGGTAGGTTCAGTGGAAGAGCAGATGGCATACAGCTCAAGGCGTATAGGTTTGTCGGAGAACCAGTAGGCCGACATACCGTATTTGAGTTCAGAAACGGTAGCAGAGAACCACAGAGTATCAGTAATGACGGTATCAAGCCCGAAATGGAACTCAACGGTATTGTCTTCAAAGCAGTCGCAATAATAGTAGGGATAATTGAACGTTTTCTGAATGAGGTCACATCGTTCAATAACCGCATTATCAGGGGCTTGCACCGGCGTTTGGGCATAGAGTAACGACGTGCAGACGAGCATCAGAAGCATCAAGACAAGCGGTGCATTTCGATATTGCTTTGAGTTGTTTGAGTTGTTTTTCATCTATTTTTAAAATTAGATGTGCATAAAAAGACGCGCAAAAGTAAGGTTAATTATTCTGTTGGCAAAGTTTTTCTGCATTTTTTTTTCATTTTTATAAATTTTATCACCTCGGCTTGTCAAGTCGGGGTGTTTTTTTGCGTAAGACCGGTTGATGTTCCGGTCGTTTTTTGTTTGATTTTTTCATGATTTCGCGTTGGCTCTTTTTTCGTCCTTTTTTCGAGTTTTTTTCGAGTTTTTGATGTTTCACACAGGGAAAACGTATCACATAAACCGAAGGCTTCAAGCCAAAATTCAAGACAGTGTAACAAACGAACACCAATGAATCGCAAACGCCCATTGATTCCCATGGCCACCCGCAGCTCCAAGCAGGACATTGACTGCAACCTGAAGGGTTATGCGTCAAGCGAACCGTACGTGAATTAAAAGGGCACCTTCATACTGAGATTGGGAAGATATTTTTGCAAAAGATTTTGGTATGTGAACAAATGGCACTAAATTTGCGGGGAATTTGATAATTGACAATTGACAATTGACAGTCTAATTGAGGAACTTAATAAAGAATGATTATGAATAATTATTGTGTGATAATGGCAGGCGGCATAGGCAGCCGCTTCTGGCCATTCAGCAGGAATAACAGGCCCAAGCAGTTTTTAGACTTTTTCGGTACGGGGAGGAGTCTGCTACAGATGACAGTGGACAGATTCCGTCCGTTAGTGCCCATAGAGAACGTAATAATAGTGACGAACGTGATGTACAGGGATATGATAATGAGTCAGATTCCCGACCTGCGTAAGGAGCAGATACTGTGCGAACCCGCCCGCAGGAACACAGCACCATGTATCGAATACGCAGTGATGCATATCAAAGGTATGCTGTGCCAGCAATACGGATTGGACATACGGACAGCAGACTTTGAGAATGACAGCCGCTTGCAGGCCAATTTAGTGGTGGCTCCGTCGGACCACCTGATAGTGCAGGAACACAAATTTGCAGAGACCATACAACACGGTCTGGAATTTGTGGAGAAGAACAACACCCTTCTGACATTAGGCATGAAACCAACGCGACCGGAGACGGGGTACGGGTACATACAGAAAACGCAAGGGGTGGACGGCTGGGAAGATTTGTACAGGGTCAAGACGTTCACAGAGAAACCGACCCTTGAGTTGGCGAAAATGCTTATAGAGAGCAGTGAGTTTTTATGGAATTCGGGTATTTTCTTATGGAATCTCAATGCTATTTCCAGTGCGATAGAGCGATACCTTCCTGAACTCCATACAGCGTTTATGACTGCGCCGGAGAAGATGGGTACGCCAGATGAAGACGCTTATATACAGGAGGTCTTTCCGACGTGTCCGAATATCAGTATTGACTACGGCGTGATGGAGAAAGCCGAGTCGGTACACGTCCAGCAGGCTGACTTTGGCTGGAGCGATTTAGGGACGTGGGGGTCTCTATACGACCTGAGCGAGAAAGACGAGATGAAGAACGCGACACTCAAATGCAAAGCCGAATACTATGACAGCGAGGGGAATGTGGTAGTGCTTCCGGAGGGACACCTTGCAGTATTGAGAGGGATGAAAGACATGATAGTGGTGGAGTCGGACAATGTGCTGCTGATATGCCCCAAGCAGGAGGAGCAACATATAAGACAGATAGTGATGGACGTAGAGCATAACTACGGCGGTAAGTTCAACTGATAGAGTTAGTTTATGAGTTATCTGAGTTTTGACAAGACGGCATTGGTCAACCTTGACAGGAGTCTGCGCAGCGAGATTCTGCACACCAATCGTGCCGGTGCTTACACCGCGACAACGTTAGCGGACTGCAATACGCGGAAATACCACGGTCTATTGGTAACGCCAATAGAGGGATTGGGCGAAGCCAACTATGTTCTCTTGAGCGGTTTAGACGAGACGGTCATACAGCATGGCGCGGAGTTTCACTTGGGCGTTCATCAATACGGCGAGCGGCTATTCAGTCCGAACGGACACAAGTATCTGAGAAGTTACGACTGCCAGTTGCTATCAAAGACGACATACAGAGTTGGCGGTGTGATACTGACCAAAGAACGTTTGTTGGTAAGTTTTGAGCCACGCGTGCTGATACGCTACACGATGGTGGAAGGCAGTGCCGGAACGGTGATGCGTTTCCACCCGTTCCTCGCTTTTCGCCCGACCAACAGTCTGACTCACGAGAACGGCGCAGCAGACACACAT
Organism: Paludibacteraceae bacterium; assembly: GCA_024683975.1. GTDB lineage: Bacteria > Bacteroidota > Bacteroidia > Bacteroidales > Paludibacteraceae > Colicola. The sequence goes on along the minus strand of JAIKXR010000098.1, from coordinate 10,070 downwards.
ACCGAACCCGTTCAGAACGGCCGCAAGGCAAAACTGTATGCGGGGTTTCCAGAACTATATATGCAGTTCTCGAAGAAGGCCGAATACACGGAAGACCCCCATTGGTACAAAGACATATACTACTACAAAGAAGCGGAACGCGGGTATGAGAGCAGGGAAGACCTGTCAGTACCCGGGTACTTTGACGTAGCGATGAAACGGGGTGAGTCGGTGATATTCTCGGCTGGCATCAGTGAGGTTAATCCTGCGACGCTTAAGACGACATGGCGCAAAGAAGAGGGCAGACACTGGGAGAGAGAGACGATGTATGCCTGTCTAAGGAACGCGGCATCCCAGTTCTACAAGAGAGAGGGTGACAAGTGCCGGTTGTTAGCCGGTTATCCGTGGTACAAAGCAGAGGCGAGATGGGAGTTTTTCTCGCTTGCCGACTGCACGATGGGGATAGGCAGGCCCGAATACTGGGATGCGATAATGAACAAGACAGCAACGGGTGAGGTGAGGGCTTTCCTTGAGGGCAGATATGAGGATATAGGATTGGAAGGTATGGACGAGCCTGACGTGCTTCTGTGGTTCGCAAGAGTGATACAGGAATACTCACATTATGCAGATGTTGAGCAGACAGCAAAGCAGTACGGAGAACTGTTGTACGACATAATAGTGTTTATCCGCGAGCAGAAGCACCCGCGTCTGTTTGTGCATCAGAACGGCTTGTTGTGGACTGACGGTACGAAGCGACCAGCAACGTGGATGAACGCAGAGGAGGACGGTCAGCCCATAACCCCACGGACGGGTTATATAGTAGAGATTAACGCACTATGGTACAATGCGTTGTGTTTTACAGCACAACTAATGCGGTCATTAGGCAAAGAGCAACGAGCCGACCTGTTGGAGTATCAGGCTGAGTTGGCAAGAGAGCAGTTTGTCGGTATGTTCTGGAACGGATATTACTTAGACGACTATGTAGTTGGGTCGTATCACGACAAGGAGGTAAGACCCAACCAGATATGGGCGGTATCCCTCCCCTACTCTCCTTTGGACAGGAAACAGCAGAAGGCGGTGGTGGATATATGCACAAAGGAGTTATACACGCCGAAGGGACTGCGGACGCTTTCGCCCAAGAGCGGTTTTTACAGACCTGTCTATATAGGCGGTCATACGGAAAGGAACAGGAACCTGCATAACGGTCCTGTTTTTCCTCTCAGCATAGCAGCCTACGGCAAGGCCTATATGCGTGTGTACAAGAAGAGCGGCGCAAGTTTCATGCGCAGGCTGCTAATCGGTTATGAGGCAGAGATGAGAGAGCTGACTATAGGCACACTGAATGAACTGTATGACGGCAATCCGCCGTTCAAAGGTCACGGCGGGATGAGTTATGCCGCCAGCGTGAGCGGAGTGATAGGTATATACAACAGTTTGCAAGAATTGGAACAAAACGCAGAAAATCAACCGTCTTAATATGAAAGCACTGATGTTCGGGTGGGAGTTCCCGCCACATATACTTGGGGGTTTAGGAACAGCGAGTTACGGACTGACCTACGGTCTGGCTCAACAAGGCGATATGGAGATTGTGTTTGTGCTGCCTCGTCCGTGGGGCGATGAGGATGAGTCGTTTCTGCGCATAACAGGTGCCAACGGAGTGGATGTACCCGGCAGAGGATGCATAGAGTTCTCCGGTCGATATCCTGACAACTTACTGGAAGAGATAAGCAACTATGAACAGGTGGCAGCGGTACTGGCACAGCGGGAGAGTTTTGACGTTATTCACTCACACGACTGGCTGACATATCCGGCAGGCGCGACAGCCAAAAGGCTGAGCGGGAAACCTTTGGTCATACACGTGCATGCAACAGACTTTGACAGGTCACGGGGACAGGTCAATCCTACCGTATATGCGATTGAGAGACAAGGGATGGACATGGCTGATCACATAATGTGCGTCAGCAACCTGACACGGCAGACAGTGATAGACAAATACGGTCAGCCGACAGAGAAAGTTTCAACGGTGCATAATGCCGTTTTTCCGTTGGCTAATCCTGAGGAGTTTGTTCACCATAAGCGAAAGGATCACCTGGTGACATTCTTGGGTAGGATAACGATGCAAAAGGGTCCTGAATACTTTGTAGAGGCCGCAGCAAGAGTGCTACAAAAGACAGACAATGTACGGTTTGTAATGGCCGGCAGCGGCGACAAGATGCAAGAAATGATAGACTTGGTAGCCCGCAGAGGCATATCGACACGTTTTCATTTCCCGGGATTTATGAGGGGCAAACAAGTGCAACAACTGCTGGCAGATTCAGATGTATATATAATGCCATCGGTGAGCGAGCCATTCGGCATCTCCCCATTGGAGGCAATGCAGGTAGGTTGTCCGAGCATCATATCCTATCAGTCAGGTTGCGCAGAGATACTGCACCATGCGATAAAGACAGACTACTGGGACATAGACGCGATGGCAGATGCCATATACTCAATTGTGACCAACCCCGCATTGTACAAGTCGTTAAGCGAGGAAGGGCGGAAAGAGGTTAACGGCATCAGATGGGAGGACGCCGGCAAGAAGGTGAGAGCGGTATATGATTTAGTGACAAGGAGATAAGATGCAGATTAGGGCTAATTGCAAGGTCAATGCAGGATTGCGCGTCAGGCGTAAGAGAGATGACGGTTATCATGAGATAGAGACTTTGTTCTATCCTGTGCATGGTTTGTACGATTTGCTTGAGGTGGAAAAGACGGACGGCGAGCGAGGTATAGAACTGACAACGAGCGGAATAGACATTGATTGCAATGACGAGGACAATCTGATAGTGAAGGCATACCGCCGAATGGCAGAGAAGTATGAGCAGGTTGGCGGGATAAGAGTCAGGTTGGACAAGAGGGTGCCATTTGGTGCAGGATTAGGCGGCGGTTCATCGGATGCAGCACACACAGTAATGGCTGTGAATGAATTGTTCGGATTGGGATTGAGCAAAGAAGAGATGGCAGAGGCAGTCAGACCGATAGGTGCGGACTGCGCTTTTTTCGTTTATAACAAACCTTGCATAGCGACAGGTATCGGAGACAAACTTGAGCCTACAGACTTTACTTGGTCGGGTAAACGAATGGTGATGATCAAGCCTGAAGTATCGGTCAGCACAAGAGAGGCATACGCAGGCATACATCTTCATGACGAGCCTTTTGATTTGAGAGTCAATGACTTTGAAGAGACAGTTTTTGAACGTTATCCGATTCTGGGTCGTGCAAAACAGATGCTGACAGATGCCGGAGCCGAATATGCGTTGATGTCAGGCAGCGGGAGCGTTGTATATGGGGTCTTTGAGAAGGATACGGAAAGTGGTTCCCTGCCCTTGGACAGACTGATAGACAAAGAGTTTGCCGCCATGGTAATCTTCGATGATACGCTTTGAGAGCGAGAGTCCGAGTCCCCAACCGCGTTGTTTGGTTGTAAATCCCGGGCGGAAGATGCGCTTGAAATGATTGCGGTCAATACCTTTGCCTGTATCGGAAACATCGAGTGCAAGCGACTTGCCTTCGGGATGCAGGTGGAAAGAGACAGAGCCTGAGGAGGGGATGGCATCGATAGCGTTCTTAATAAGATTCTCCATAACCCATTGGAAAAGAGTGGCATTGAGTAGCATTTGAACGTCTTGACAAGAGGGGTCACACTCACAATGGAGTGCGATTTTTTTTGATATGCGCGCCTGCATATAGGTGATGGTTTGGGCGATGACAGGTTGGACAGGCTGCAAGGAGAGCTCGGGTTCGCTCCCAATCTTGGAGAAGCGTTCGGTAATTGCTTGCAGACGAGATATGTCCAACTGAATCTGAGGGATATACTCGTCATCAGGATAGCGTTGCTGCAATAGTTCCTGCCATGCTGCGAGCGAGGAAATTGGTGTACCGAGCTGGTGGGCAGTTTCTTTAGTCAAACCGACCCACACACGGTTTTGTTCACTCCTTTGGGTGGTATAGATAACAATGAGTGCTATGAGGACAAAGAGAGTGAGTACGCCAAACGAGATATAGGGATAGATATGCAAGTTTTTGAGGGCGAAAGAGTCATCGTAAAAGATATACTGAGTTGTGTTTTCGTCAATGTCCACAACGATGGGACCGTGAAGGAGAGTCGGGTCAGCCACAGTGTCACGGACATTACGAGTAAGGAGTATCTTACCGTCAGAATCAAGCATATATACAGGGATGTTGGTATTGTCCTCGATAATATGTGAAACGAAATCAATGTCGGTATTTTCGTCCGCTTGAATGAACTGGCGTGTTGCTTCCGCCCATATTTCCATCATTTTTGTTTCTTCATTGGTCAACTGTACGGAGATAAAGTTGGAATAGATGATGGAAATGACCACAAAAACGACGGAAAAAGCGAGAGCTACTTCCCAGACGTGATGGTAGTGCAGTCTGTCAATAAGCGTTATTGTGGGTTTCATAAAGAATTTTTATATTTTTTTACTAAAACACTTGTGCAGATAGAAAATCCGCCGTACTTTTGCGCATTGTTATGAGGTGCTATCGTCTAGTGGCCTAGGACAACGGCCTCTCACGCCGTAAACCCCGGTTCGAGTCCGGGTAGCACTACAAAGAAAGGGCAATTACGATGTAAACTGCCCTTTCTTATTGTTTTATTGAATCTTGTTGCCAGTAATTGTAAAGACACTACCATCTTCACGTATAATGTACATAATGCCGTCGATGAGTAGTTTTCTGGTAGTTGAGACGGGTTCGGAGAATATGTATTCAACATCTGTTGAGCCTTCTTCGTAATGGTCAGGGACGACAGGAGCAGCAATGTATGAGCCTGTGAACACCTTTATTTCGTTAGGCTGCAGAGTATAAGATGTGGATGCATTTTGTCCGCCGTCAAGGTAGTCATACCAAGTTCCAGCGGGGAGACTGACTGCTTGGGCTGTTGTAGCAGAGAAGTTGCCAACGACAAAGACTTGGTTACCCCATTGTACGCTTTTGACAGCAGCTTTCGCGTTAAGCGAGGCTTGTGTCGGATTGCCTTCAAAGACGTTAGGCAGGAGGCGTGTGCGAAGTTGGATTATCTGCGCCAGACGCTGATAGCCCCGCATACGCGGTCCGGCAGCCATCCAAGGTTCAGGACGGTACTTGACAGACATTTTGACTTCGTAATTGACCGTGTTCGTGCTGATGGACGAGCCATAGGCCTCAATGCCGTCTGTACCGAAGCGTCCGTCCTTGTCTTGGAATTTAGAGTAGTCGAAACCGAGTTCGTCAAAATGGTAGAAGAGTTGTGGTCCGTTGATCATTGCCTGCATACCGATAACGAGCGGGATACGCGCCGCACGTGCCTCTTCGGATGTGGAAAGGTTGCCCGCTCCCCACTGTTTGGCTTTGAAGAAAGGACGTTCCTCATCGTGGTTGTTAGAATATGAGACGTAGTTGTCGGAGTTGGCATCACCCAGTCCATCGCCTTCGAGCCAAGCACCAGTAGCTTGCTGGAAGACATAAGAAGTGTTCTGCCAGCACATCATTCCTTGCTGAACAAATTTAGGACGGTCTGTACCCATACTGTTCCCCCAATGTTCGAGCATAAGGTATGAACCGGGCGAAGTGGCTTGCATCACATCGTAGTATTCCTTAATGTTGGCTGGGGCGTTGTATGTTTTGCCACAAAGCCCGTGACTAAGGTCAAAGCGATAGCCATCCACTTTGTATTCGGAGAGCCAATAAGCGACTGCACGACGGAACATATCCTTAACCGGTTCAAAGTCGTGATTCCAGTCTTGATAGACATTGTCAGGATGTGGCGGTGTGACATTGAAACAGGGATTGAACTTGAGATCATTGCCATAAGGATAAAGTTTGTTCATAGGGTTGTTGCCTGTAGCGTGGTTGAATACCATGTCAAGGACGACTGCCATACCACGTTTGTGACACTCATCGATGAAGAGTTTGAGCATTTCCGGTGTACCATAGGCTTTGTCAAGAGCAAAATAGTGGTTAGGCGAATATCCCCATGAGTTGTTACCATCGAACTCGCAGACAGGCATCAGTTCAACGCAGTTCACACCGAGGTTTTGGATATAGTCAAGTCTTTTCATCAGACCGGGGATATTGCGCTCCGGGGTATGGTCGTATATCCATAGTTCGTAGATGACGAGATTGTTCTTGTCAGGACGTTGGAAAGAAGTGGTGGCATCGGACCATACGAAAGGTGTTTTATCGGATTGGAGAACGGAGACGTAACCTTCTGCGCCTTTCATAGGGTAAGAGATGAGCGAGGGGTCGGTCTGTTTAGGTTCGTAGTTATCGTCACCTGTGAGGAGTTTTTCGGAGAAGAGGTCGGAGATGAGTTTTTTGGTTCCATCAGCGCGCACGACGGCGTATTGAAAACGATATTCCTTGCCTTTCTCAATGGGGACAGTAATCCAGAAGTAGTTGCCGTCACGCTTCATCTGGAAGTCGTTACTGAGTTCCCAGTCTGTCATATCGCCAATGAGATAAACGTGTTGCGCCGGTTCGAGGACAGAGTTGTCGTCAGCCGTTTTGTTGCCGGCAGCAAAGGTACAGAGAGTCACTGAATTGCCATCGGTACCATAGTAAATACCATTGAACACTCCTGCAGGCCGAGGTTGTTCGGTAACAGGGGCGAAAGAGAACCCTTCCCAAATAGATTCTTTGTTTTCCTTACCAAGATAGATTAGTATATCCCCATTGGCTGTAGAGGAACTTTTGCCTTCTAAAGAATTGTTACCTTGTCCATTGTGGAAGACCATAACGATGGCTATTATATTCTCGGAAGAAGGAACGCCATAGAAGTCGTAGAGGTTGTTGATGGTAAGTGTCCATTTTTCGCCTGATTTGGTCCATGCTGTTTCGGACTTAGTACCCCAAGCGTTTTGTGATTTGACATATTTCCAGTCGGTTATATCCTTACTTTTATCAGTGATCAGTCCCATGTGTGAGTAGCACTCTGTGGCGGTTTTCATACCACCTGTGCCTTCAGTGGGATCGAAAGTGAACTCAATGGCACCTGTGTAACCAAAAGGAATGACAGACGGGTTGGTGGTGACTTGAGCCGGCAGTAAGGTAGCAATAAGAAATAGTGCCGACAGCAGGAATATTCTAAATGATTTCATAATTAATATATAGTTAAGTTGTTATTGCAATAAGATGCCTTGAGCGTTATACTCTTCGTTTTCAAAAATGATGATGAGTTGTCCGTTCCGTAAGATTTTTCTTGTTTTCTTTCCATCGGCTTGCACTTGCTCATTGCCGGTAGCTGTATGACGAGCATAGACGGCGATAGGCGATTGCGGATTGAGGTAAGCAGAGAAGAGTTGGTTTCGCGAATTATAGAAAATGGTATTGTGGGTATATGAGCCTTGTGCAACTATGAGTGCCTGGCCATCGTCGAATGTGATGAGCCACGAGGCATCATCTGTAAGTTGCGACTGGGTTCGGAGATAGTTCTTGGAGGAAGAGGCAGCATAGAGGTACCATTCCTCTGTCATCAATCCGTAAGAATCGTTAGTGGAGCCTTGTGTAAGGGTGATAATTTGAATATCAGTAGTATTCTCATCCTCTATTGAGATAGCGTTTCCAATGATATTTACAGAGGCTCCGGAACGGTTGTTCTTATTTTGTGTTTTACCCAAAGCCACTTGGTTATCTTCGTTGACAATGAGTATTTGGTCGCCTACAGAAAGGTCGTTTTTGTCGTTAACAAGAATAAAGTCTTGAGAAGCAGCCATCTCGGATGTGACGGTGACTATAGCGGTGGCTTGTTGTCCTTCGGCTGTGGCAGTAATAATGGCTTCGCCCTGTTTCAAACCTTTGACAGTACCATTGGAAACAGAGGCAACAGCCGGGTCGGAAGAAGACCAAGTAGCAAAGCGGACTGTAGAATTGGATGGAAGGATAGTGGCAGCAATGGTCTGTCGTTCGTTGATACGGAGGGTGAGTGAAGCAGGATGGAGAGAAATGCTTTCGACCGGAACCGGTTCGGTGTTTTCAGGTTCGAGACCAATGATAGCGTCAAGGTCAGAGGAGAACTCGTAGCCATCGTAGTCAAGAGCAGTGATAGCAAAATAGCCATTGCCATCACCAGACCACCCCCAATTGATATGCAGATTGCCATTTTGGTCACGTCCATCGCAGACGAACTCATGTCCTCCTTCGCCGTAAGTGTCGTTACCACCCATAATGACAGGGCGACCGGCTTCTATATCGGAATAAATATAGTTGAGGAAAGACGATGTGCGAACAGAGTATTCTGCAGGCTGAAAAGATGCCGTGCCATAATCACGCTGGCTGAGCTGGGTAATGAACTTGCTGACTTTGTAGCCAAAATACTTAACGAGTCCATCGGCCATATCATCGGTATAGGCGCCACTACCTGCCTCATATGAATAGTCCATATCACAGGCAACGCCACAGTGGAACATCAGTGTAGCTATAGCATTGGCTTGTTCGGAGTTGTAGGAACCTGAATAAGAGTGCAACATATTGTGCCAATCGTATGGCACGTTGAAGTCGGCTGAAACTGTTTTGCGCAGTTGCGCGCTGGTGTAAGAGTGCGAGCCATTGCCCTGCGCCGGGTATTCCCACATACGCATCACCTGTACTGTGGCGGTAGCGACGCATCCTGTAAGCGAGCGGTGTGTGCCATCAAGCGGACAGAGGTTACTGTATGGTTTTTCCTGATCATACTCGATGTCACCTAATAAAGGAGCGACAGGATCGTAGTCTTGGGTTAGCGAAGGGGTTTGAATGTTATTTTGAGCAATAGCAGCAATTTGTCTGGCATACCGGGTGAGCCACCAACGGAGCGAGGGGTTGGCAGTTGCGTAATCGAAACTGTCCTTGTCAGTATAGCCTAAGACGGGTAGTGCGCGGTCATCGGCACTAACGAAAACAGCCCCTTGCCGTTCCTGCTGATTGAATACGTAGTAAGCCGGAGTAGATTGGTCAGCAGTGCTGCCTACGTATGCCAACTGCATGGTAGTTGCTGTGGCGGGAGCCGAAAGGCGGAGAGAAGGCTGTTGATTAACAAATTGTGCTGCAATTTGTGCTGCTTGTTCGAGTGTTCGCGTGGAGGCGATAATTGATAATGCTATCGCAAGCGACAGACAAAAAGTAATGAGTCGTTTCATAAAAGATTTTCAGTTACAGCTCATAGGTGAGCTTATTGGTAAGTAAGGGCGGTAATCAGCCGCCCCTACCTTATTTAAATTGCAGAACGTCTATTTCACTTCAACGCCTTGTGCGTTGTAGCGTTTGCCATCACGGATGATGTAAATGATACCTTTTTCGAAAACTTTGCGGCTGACAGTATTGAGTTGCATCTCATCAAGGGCAGTTGCACCGGCAACGAAAGATACATACATATTGTCTTTACCTGCACCTATGATTTTGATGTAGAGGGTATATTCACCAGCTTCGGTAACAACATAGTGGTTGTCTTCAGCATTGAACTTATAACCTGCTTCATCAATGGCAACGAGCCAAGCTGCATCATTCACATTGTCGTAGTTCTGGAACTTATCGCCTACTTTCAAAGTAGTAGTGACTACGTATTCAGAGCCTTCGCCTTCATACATATCGTTCTTCACACCGGCAATATAGTCGTTGTCGTTAACAAGAATACCGAAGTCAGGAGTTTCGTCACCGATTGAAATATCAGAGAGTTTTGCATACCACTTGTCAACATAGAAGTAAGGCTCTGAAGCGTTCCATGACAAGTCGGCGGTCTTCTGTGAACCTTCACCTGTTACGGCGTTGTTGAAGATGACGTTTACATATTCGGTCTCGAAAGAGTAACTGTATACATCATAACCGTTAACCTGCTCGCCCGTCTTAGCCATTGCCTCACCTGACCAGGCAGCCTTCTCATGAGTGGTCTCGCCATCCTTGTACCATACATAAGCATTGACATTCTCCCACTTGGTCGTGTTCACGTAGTAGAGAGTAACCGTCTTGGCAGGAGCAGGAATGTCCTTTGACTCTGCATACCACTTGCCATCGTAATAATAAGGCTCTGAAGCGTTCCATGACAAGTCGGCGGTCTTCTGTAAGCCTTCACCTGTTAC
>JAIKXR010000045.1 GCA_024683975.1 Paludibacteraceae bacterium | reverse complement strand
TGATACGAAAATTGGCACTTCAAGTAGTCAGAAACCATTCAGATAAAAGAAGTGTCAGGAAAAGACGGTTCAAAGCCTCATTGAATGCGGACTACATGTTAGATATGGTCAAAAACTATAAATTTTGATGCGGTTGCCCTGCATTTTTTTTACAAATATACCCAAACGAGGTTATTCAAAGCTGATTTGCAGCGTGAGTACTTGAGATATGGGAGAGATGGACATTGACAGGCGATGGAGAGGCACATTGGCAAGAAAACTAAAAGAATATGGAAAAGAGAATAGAGACAAAGAAGCCGGAGAGAAGACAGACGGCAAGCGTAAGAGTCGGCGGTGTCAGCATCGGCAGTGATTATGCCATACGTCTGCAGACGATGGCCAACGTATCAACCAATGACATTGACGCAGCCGTCAGTCAGGCGATCCGTTGCGCGGAGGCGGGAGCCGACTTGTTCCGCTTTACGACCCAAGGGGAGAGAGAAGTGGATGACGTGAGAAAGATACGCGCAGAATTGCGCAAAAAGGGTTGTATGATACCGTTAGTGGCAGATGTGCATTTCCGCCCGGATGTGGCAGACAAAGCGGCAACAGTAGTGGAGAAGGTGAGAATCAATCCGGGCAACTACATAGATCCGGCACGCAAGTTTGTGCATATAGACTATACGGACGATGAATACAGAGCCGAGTTGGAGCGGTTGAAGGAACGTTTCACGGATCTGCTGAATATATGCAGGAAGCATAAGACAGCGTTACGGTTAGGGGTTAACCATGGCAGTCTGAGCGACAGGATAATGTCGAGATACGGCGATACGCTTGCTGGAATGGCAGAGAGTTGTATGGAGTTTCTGCGTATCGCCAAAGAGCAGGATTTCAACGATATAGTGCTGTCTGTCAAATCGAGCAACACTCGGGTTATGGTGGAAACGGTGAGGCTGTTGGTGAGTGAGATGGGAAGAGAGGGTATGGCTTATCCGATGCATCTGGGCGTGACGGAGGCAGGGGAAGGCGAGGACGGAAGGATTCGTTCTGCGGTAGGTATCGGCGCATTGCTGGCAGACGGTATCGGCGATACAATAAGGGTCAGTCTGAGCGAGGAGCCGGAAAGAGAATTGCCTGTGGCAAGAGCGTTGACAGAGTACTTTTATTCGGACAAGAGCGTGAGGGCTACAGGTAATGTACAATGCACAACGGATAATGACTGCCTGACATACCGTTCGGAACAGGAAGACTGGGAGTTGTTTATGACAGAGTCGGCTGCCGAGTGCGGGAGACTGCTATGGGAGATGCAGGGAAAGACTGCCGTCATTCCAAAGTTAAGACTGGAAAACGGGCATTTTGAAGAGAAGAAATTACGCCGCCTGGAGAAAGACATACTTCAGGCATCCGGGATAACAAGATACAAGACTGAGTTTGTGTCGTGTCCGGGTTGCGGCAGGACGCTGTTCGACCTTCAGCGGACTGTGGGAGAGATAAAGTGTGCTTTTGGCAACATGACGAGTGAGCCGAAGAAGATAGCAGTGATGGGATGTATAGTTAACGGTCCGGGTGAGATGGCGGATGCGGACTATGGGTATGTAGGTGCGGCGAGAGGCAAAATAAGCCTGTACAGAGGAAAAGAATGCGTAGAGAAGAATATAGATGCCGAAGAGGCTGTCAATAAGCTTGTGGCACTGATTGAACAAGACCTACAATGCCACTTGGACGGTTGTTCATAAAGAAGGAGTGTCATCTGACCGTTTTTGAGACCTGCCACTGAATAATAGAGACAGTGCGTCAAAATGATGACGCACTCTCTTTTTATCTGTATCCCTATACCAGATTACTTTCCGTCAGATTATCAGATTACCTTGGTCGGATTATTTTGAAGGGGGTATCTGATTAGAGGATAGCTTCGTAGCCAGCCGCATCAAGCAGGGAGTCCATTTCTGCAACGTCCTTAACGGCAATCTTTATCATCCAACCTTCCCCGTAAGGATCATTGTTGACGAGTTCGGGCTGAGCATCAAGAGCATCGTTAACCTCCAACACTTCGCCTGTAACGGGCATATTAAGGTCACTAACGGTTTTGACTGCCTCGATAGAGCCAAACACTTCGTTCTGACCTACGGTTTCACCTACCGTATTGATGTCAACAAACACGATTTCACCCAGTTCAGACTGTGCATAATCGGTAATACCCACGTAGGCTTGATCGCCCTCAAGGCGAATCCACTCATGATCCTTCGTGTACTTCAGATTTTGAGGAATGTTCATTGTTTTTTAATCTTTTAGATTTATGTCTTATGGATTTATTTCAGATTCACAATCGTTTTATCCACGAATATTCTATCGCAGGCTAGACCATCAGCGAACACAAGTTACTGTGGAGTTATCTGTTGTTCGCCGAGGATAGACATAGCGCAACGGAAACCGACGGTATTTGAACTCTTGTCCTGATCAAGATAACGGCGTGTAGAGGGATTGAGCCAATATATACGATCCTTCCACGAGCCGCCTTTATATACACGCGCAGTTTTGGTAATACGCGGTGCAAGGATATCTGATGGGTCGTTCTTGAACACAGTATCGTACCCCATGTGGAGATAAACCTCTTTCGTAATTGAGTCGCGTTCAAGCGGATAGTCGGTAGGAATGAAAGCTGTTGAGTCACCATCTTTCCAGTCGCGTTTGTCATCTTCAAAAGAATAAGTGATTTCGATACAACCGATGGAGTCCATTTTTACACGTCCGTTCTCGTCGCGTTTTGGTTGCGAGAAGATGTTACCACGGAAAGAGTTGTATTCAGAAGTCTCTTGGTAAGATGTCTCGCGATAGACATCAAGTACCCACTCATTGACATTACCTGCCATATTGTACAGACCGAAGTCGTTGGGCAGGAAAGCGTCCACGGGACCGGTAATGACGTAGTTATCGTTCAGTTTGCCACTCATACCCATCATGTCGCCTCGTCCGCGAACGAAGTTGGCCTGCAAGCGACCTATATTCTCCTTACTGAGGTCACGCGGGTGATATCCAGACCACGGGTAGATTTTACCTTCAATGCTCAATCCGTCGTCTTCAGCATACGGCGCATAGGCGGCAAATTCCCATTCAGCCTCCGTAGGCAGACGGAAACCTATAACCAATATACCGTCATCGGGTTTAACTTTACGCGGCTGGTTGGTATATTTATCTATGATAGGACGGTTACCATATTCGGGAGCATATTCATCGGAATGCAGGTACTTCTCCGTATTGAACACAAAGTGCTGGCGCACCCATTCGTAAGGCGGGTAGTATTCGACGCGTACCTTAGTTGAGTCTTTGGGGTTGGGGAATTCTTTAGAAACCATTTTGAAGCCAGGGTGTGTGCGTTCCCATTCCTGCACTTCGGCGGGGCGGTTGTCCGTTTCCTGTGCCGCTCCCCCTTCTTCATCCTCTTCTTCGTCCTCGTATTCTTCTCCCTCTTCCTCTACTTCTTCTTCTCCTCCTTCACCTACAGCCACCTCACCTTCAGCGGGTGTGCGGTCTTCCATATAAATGAGAGGAGCGAGTTCGTTGAAAGGCGGTCGTGCTATCTCGCCGCAGCTCCACAGGGCGAGTTCATTTACGCGGTCAGTACGCCACTGGCAGTATGCCATAGCCTGATTCCAACTAACTCCGACAACAGGATAGAAACTATATGCGGGATGGTGGAAATAGTATTGGAGGTACGGCTCGTTGTAAGCCATTTCTTCACGCCAGACAGTAGTATCGGGTAAGGCTTTTTTGACCAGTTCGATATTGGTTTTTCCGAACACAACGCTCATCCAGCGGATATACTCGTTCCAGTCAAGGTTGGTTATCTCATACTTATCCATATAGAACGAACTGACGGTCACAGAACGTGACATATTATCACGCGGGGCAGTAACGAATTCGTCTTTTTCTCCGATGGTAAACGAACCACCTTCGATGGCCACCATACTGGATGGCGTACCATAGGAGACACCTTCAATTGCCTCAAAATAAGTAGTTTTCTTGTCGTAGTAATTCCAACCGGTAGCGTGAGAAACCTTTGTGTTTAACTCTCGTTTGCTGCACGCGCCAAAGAGGACTATCAGCGCAATCAGTACGATTTGAGATACTTTGTTCATATACGTATTTTTATACTATTTCCATTTTCAGCCCGCAAAAATACGTTTTTTTTTATATGTGCACTAAAAATTTCAAGAAAATTACGCATTTTTTTTCATTTTCTGATTATTTGCACAAAATTTTGATGTAAAATTTGCGGAAATTAGCAACAATGCGGGAAATATAGTATCTTTGCGAGCCAATTTTTCGGAAAAATGAGTTCACTACGTATAGGAGACAGACTTATAGAGACCGCATCACCGTTGGTGATGGGAATAGTGAATGTCACCCCCGACAGTTTTGCAATTCATTGCTCTTCCTGCGACGAGGCGGAGGTGGCAAAAGTGGTGGAAAATATGATGCAAGAGGGTGTGGATATAGTGGATGTAGGCGGACAGAGCACCCGTCCGGGGGCAGCCATAGTGAGTGAGGAGGAGGAATGGAGGAGGGTAAGTTTGGCATTGCGGGCTATACGTTCGAGGTGGAGTGATGCAGTGTTGTCGTTAGACACTTTCCGCAGTAGTATAGCCCATAGGGCGATAGACGAATATGGCGTACAGATTATCAACGATGTGTCAGGCGGCAGATGGGATGAACGGATGTATGAAACGGTTTCTTGCGCGCACGTACCTTATATATTAACTCACACACGCTGGACCACACCCGAACAGGCATCAGAAGAAGCGACAAGTGATGTAGTGAGCGAAGTGTTACATTTTCTTGAGAAGCAATTGGACAGGCTGCATAGGATGGGCGTTGCGGATGTGATAGTTGACCCAGGCTTCGGATTGGGCAAGAACGTTGAGGAGAATTACAGGCTTCTTCGCGAAATGGAGGTCTTCAAGGCTTTGCATTGTCCTGTTTTAGTCGGTCTGTCGCGAAAATCGATGCTGTTTAAGCCACTCGGTATCACGCCTCAAGAGGCATTGAACGCGACTACTGCTGCCAATATACTTGCGCTTGAGCGTGGAGCAGACATTCTGCGTGTACACGATGTACGTGAGGCACGCCAAGCAATTGAAATTTACAAACTGACCTTTTCAAAATGACATTTCCTGCTTTCACACTGAAGGATCTGATAGATATACTTCTGATAGCGACCATTATGTACGGCGTTTTCAGGTTACTTCGTCATAGCGGCGTGACGAATTTGTTCTGGGGTATATTGGTATTTATAATAACGTGGTTTATTGTCAGTTTCGTATTTGAATTAGAACTGACGGGAGCTTTGTTTGACAGAATCATCAGTGTAGGAGCGATAGCGTTGATAGTGATTTTTCAGAACGAGATACGCAGTTTTTTCAACCGGTTAGGATCCAAAATGGGCAGGATGTCGAGAATTTTCCGCTCCCGCCAGTCTGTGGAGTCACAGCAGGTTCTCCAGCAGGTGGCGGCAGCTTGTTCGCACATGGCCCAACAACGCACCGGTGCCTTGATTGTTATAGCGAACAACCAAGACCTGACAACTTATATTGAGACCGGCGAGAAGATTGACGCAGCTGTATCCACCCGGTTGATTGAGAATATATTTTTCAAGAACACTCCTCTTCACGATGGTGCTCTGATAATCGATAAGGACAGGCTGATCAGTGCCACTTGTCTGTTGCCCATATCCGCCAACAGCAGTCTTCCCAAACATTACGGACTTCGTCACCGGGCAGGTCTGGGGATAGCAGAAAAGACAGATGCTGTAGCCATTGTAGTGAGCGAGGAAACGGGACGGATATCCGTTGCGCATGAGGAAAAGATAACGGAGGTGGAGGAGGATGAACTGTCGGACGTGCTGCAGGTGGCACTTGATATAAACAGACAAATCAGACAAAAATCATAAACGAATAAAATTTAACAGATTATGACATACAAACGCACATTAGTAACTTCGGCATTGCCGTACGCCAACGGTCCTGTCCATATAGGACATCTGGCAGGCGTATATGTACCTGCGGATATTTATGCACGGTATCTACGTCTTCGCGGTCAGGACGTACTTTTTGTATGCGGTAGCGATGAACACGGTGTTCCTGTGACCATCCGCGCCCGCAAGGAAGGCATAACGACACAACAGGTAGTAGATCGTTATCACGAACTGATAAAGAGGTCATTTGCCGATTTCGGCATATCGTTTGACATATATTCACGGACGACGAGCGATATACATCACAAGTTTGCTGCGGACTATTTCCGCAAGTTGTACGACGAGGGCAAGTTCATAGAGCAGACAACGGAGCAGTTTTACGATCCTGAGACGGGTGAGTTTTTGACAGACAGGAACATACGCGGAGAGTGTCCTCACTGCCATTCGTCAGGAGCCTACGGCGACCAATGTGAGAAATGCGGTTCTGCTCTGTCGCCTGACGAACTTATCAATCCTTACAATGACATCAACGGCAATGCTCTTCAAAAGAAAGCCACATCCCACTGGTATCTGCCCTTGGATCAATATCAAGAGTGGTTGGAGGAGTGGATATTAGAAGGTCACAAGGAATGGCGGACAAACGTTTATGGCCAGTGCAAGTCATGGCTTGACAACGGGCTTAAGCCACGTGCCGTTACCCGTGATCTGGATTGGGGCATACCTGTGCCGGTGGCTGGTGCAAACGGCAAGGTGCTGTATGTATGGTTTGACGCACCGATAGGATATATCTCCAATACAAAGGAGCTGTGCGATGCACAGCCTGCCAAATACGGCAAATGGGAGACGTGGTGGAAAGACAAGGAAACACGGCTGATACATTTTATCGGCAAGGACAATATAGTGTTCCACTGCATAGTGTTCCCATCGATGCTGAAGGCGGACGGTTCGTACATCCTGCCGGACAATGTGCCTGCCAACGAGTTTCTTAACCTTGAAGGAGACAAGATTTCGACATCGCGCAACTGGGCAGTATGGTTGAATGAATATTTAGACGATTTTCCCGGCAAGCAGGACGTTCTTCGCTACGTACTGACAGCCAATGCCCCAGAGACAAAAGACAACGACTTCACGTGGTCGGATTTCCAGGCACGCAATAACAACGAACTGGTGGCTATCTACGGCAATTTTGTCAATCGTGCATTGGTATTGACCCGCAAATACTTTGGCAGCAAAGTGCCTGAGTTGCACGAACTGACTGACTATGACAAGGAGACAATTGCCAATTTCAGTGATGTGAAAGCCAGACTTGAGGGACTGTTGGACACGTTCCACTTCCGCGACGCACAAAAAGAGGTGATGAACCTTGCCCGTACAGGCAACAAATACTTGGCAGACACAGAGCCTTGGAGTACAGCCAAGACTGACATGGAGCGTACATCAACGATACTGAATGTGGCACTACAGATAGTAGCCAACCTGAGTATCGCATTTGAGCCTTTCCTTCCGTTCTCGTCCAAACGTCTGCGCGAGATGCTGCGTATTCAAGACTTGAAATGGGAGCAGTTAGGTCAGATGGAATTATTGCCGGCAGGTCACGAATTAGGGGATGTGTCGCTGCTGTTTGAGAAGATAGAAGATGCGACCATACAGGGACAGTTGAACCGTTTGGCACGCATCAAGGCTGAAAATGAACAGAAGAAGAAAGAAGAGGAGATGCAAAACTGGCATCCGCAAACCGTGAAGACAGACACATCGATAGACGAGTTTGACAAGTTGGACATAAGGGTTGCAACCGTGCTTGATTGCCAGCCTGTCAAGAAGTCAGACAGATTGTTAGCCTTCCGTTTGGACGATGGAATGGGTGGCAGGACCATATTGAGCGGTATTGCACAGAGTTACCCTGATCCATCAGTGCTTATAGGCAAGCAGGTGCTATACATCGCCAATTTCCCGCCGCGCAAGATGATGGGTCAGACGAGTGAGGGGATGATACTTAGTGCTGTCGATGCAGATGGCAGGATGGCAGTTACGACAGTCAGTCGCGAGGTCAGGAACGGCGCACAGGTTGGATAAGGGAGAAAGAAAAAGCAATGTTGGTCAAGTCTTCAGAACCAACATTGCTTTTTTGGTTGCGGAGGATGGGATCGAACCACCGACCTTCAGGTTATGAGCCTGACGAGCTACCACTGCTCTACTCCGCGATATATAGGAACGTTTCCCAATTGGGCTGCAAAAGTACTGCAAAAAAGCAGAACTGCAAATTTTTTCGCAAAAAAAAGCACATTTTTTGTTTCCAAAGTGTATTTTTCATTAAAAAGGAGTCATATTTAGTTATCAATTATGGTATCAGGACCTCAATATCCTGCTTTGGCGGTGGATGCCGCGTGTTCGGGCAATCCGGGGACAATGGAGTTCAGGGCAGTCTTGGCAGATTCGCCTTCGGCAGTCAACAGTGCAAACGGAACACCAATTTTTCACCGTGGTCCGTATGAGCAGGGAACCAACAATATAGGTGAATTTTTAGCATTGGTGTTAGGGTTGGCCTACTTGCAGAAGCACAAATTGGACTGGCCCATATATACAGACAGCGTAACCGCCATGGCGTGGGTAAGACAGCGCAAGTGCAAGAGCAAAATAGTATGGGGCAAGCAGAATGCAGAGTTGTTTCTGACTGTGAGGAAGGCCGAGCAATGGCTGAACACTCACACGTGGACTACCCGGATACTGAAATGGGATACACGTCAATGGGGCGAGATTCCGGCTGATTTCGGGAGAAAGGGATAAGAGTATTTGAAGTTGAAAGAAGTTCTGGAGTTGATAGAGATGACGCAGAGTTTTACAGAAACAAAAAAAGATTGTCCGAGACTAATAGCCGGACAATCTTTTTTTTGTTTCAAATTGTGTTTTATCAGAGAGCCATTTTGGCACCGGCTTTGAACTTAACTACGTTCTTAGCAGGGATGTTGATAGCTTTACCGTTAGCGGGGTTAACGCCTTTGCGGGCAGCGCGCTTAGCAACTGAGAAAGTGCCAAAGCCAATCATTTGAACGTTTTCGCCTTTTTTGAGGGTTTCGATAACAACTTCCATAGCAGCGTCAACTGCCTTGGCTGCATCAACTTTCGTCATTTCAGCTTTAGCTGCAACAGCAGCAACGAGTTCACCTTTGTTCATAATTGAAGATTTTATAATTAAACGTTTAATCAGGAATAGGACCAATCCTACTTTTCGGTTGCAAAGATACAGCCTTTTTCCTATCAGCCAAATTGTTTTACAAAAAAAATAACATTTTTTGTTTACTTTTTGCAATTTCTTGATTTATGAGGAAAATTTTTGTCCGTATCAATTAAAAAGCATTACCTTTGGCACGTATTTTGAAATTGTACCAATCAGGAGGAACCGCATCGGGGAGAAGATGCTAAAGGTAACACGTCTTTATCCGCATCATGGAACGAAAGCGGATTCGCGAAATGAGAACAAAAAAGTCAGAAAAGTCAAAGAAGTATGTTGAATAATCTACCGAGGATAACCCGTTACTTGTTGATTGCTAATTTTGTGATGTGGCTGTTGGACGCATTTTTGCAGCGGCGTTTCGGGATACAGCTTACATATATATTGGGTCTGCATTATTGGTCTGCCACCAATGTTCATATATGGCAACCGCTGACATATATGTTCATGCACAGCGGCTTTCGTCATTTGTTTTTCAACATGTTTGCATTGCTGGTGTTTGGTCCGGCATTGGAGCGTGAGTGGGGCGAGCGGAAGTTCCTTATATACTATTTGGTATGCGGATTGGGTGCCGCATTGGTTCAGGAGGTGGTATGGAGTCTGCACTTGCAGTCAATGCTCGGTCAGTATAGCGTCTCACAGGTAGCCGCCTACTCAGAACAGATGGTGACCATAGGTGCGAGCGGCGCAGTGTTCGGCATATTGTTTGCGTTTGGCTGGTTGTTCCCCGATGTTCCGATGTTTTTATTTTTTATTCCGATACCGATACGTGCCCGGACGATGGTAATTATCTACGCACTGATTGAACTGGCAGAGGGCTTTTCTTCGATACCAGGTGACAATGTGGCTCATTTTGCTCATTTGGGAGGGATGCTATTCGGCTGGTTATTACTACTTTGGTGGCGCAAAGGCAATGGCTGGCAGAACTTTGGCAAATGGTGGAACAAGATGCCGTGGAAAAAGCGTCACAAGATAGACGGTGAGCAGAAATCGAAGTTTGAGAATTACCATTACCAGCGGCGTGTTGATGAATAGTTTGGAAGTAACTATAAAGGCCGTATATTTGCCGAAAAATGTAAACAAGAATATGAAAAGACAGTCAAGGAGTTTATTAAGTCTGTTGATTATAGTACTGTTAACCGGTTGTTCAGCGAGCAAGATGACTCTGTTCAGCGAATCTCAACAAGCTGGCAGTTACAGTATTGACCGTATGCCTGATTTCAAAATAGAAGCAGGCGACGGAGTGAGCATCGTTTTTTACGGTCAGGACAGCGAGACCGTGAAACCGTTCAATCTGACAGAGGCTAATCACACAACAGATGAAGACGGGAACGTTTACACAGTAGGTCAAGACGGCAGCGTTATACTGCCGGTCATAGGCAGGCAAGAGTTGGCAGGCAAGACCGTAAGAGAGGCGGAGAAGACGCTTGAGACGGCAGTGTCGCAGCACCTTCGTGAGCCGATGGTGAGAGTGAAGATTCGTAATGCACAGGTGACAGTGATAGGTGAGGTGGACAAGCCCGGTACTTTTACCATTGAAAAACCTATAACTCTGTTGGCAGCTTTAGGGAAGGCGGGTGATTTGCTGCCAAATGCAAGACGCGATAATGTACTCATACAAAGGCAGGAGAACGGGAAAGTCAAACAATACAGGGTCAATCTGCTGACTGATGAGTTGTTTGCATCTCCGTGCTATTATCTTCAGAATGGCGATGTGGTCTATGTAAGTCCACGCTACAAATCCTCCCGCCGATAATTCTTATCAGAAATGTCAGAACTCATTCCCTAAATTTTCACAAAAAAAACAAGTGCTGACTGCCGGCTCACTGTCGGTGAAATTCCTTGGAGTTTGCAACGAGATTCCTGCGAAGTACCGAGTAGAAAAGCGACAAGACAGAGATAACAACAGAGAGTTGTAAAATGCAAAACAGAGAGTCATAAAACAAAAAGATATGTACGATTGGAAAGAATTGATACGCTGGTCACTTAAGAGGTGGTACGTATATGCCCTGTGCGTGACAGTGTGCGTGATAACAGGTTTGATACATTATCGCTATTCACCTTCAACATTCAATGTGAGAGCATCGTTGATGCTTCGTCAGTTGTCAGCCTATAACACTCAGGACCAACTGATGGGCAAAATGGGTTTTGGCAGTGATCAGTCGACTATTGACGAGGTGGAGGTTCTCAGTTCATCGCTGCTGATGGAGCAGGTGGTGGAACAACTGCACCTTAACACATTGTACTATAAACGTGATAACCACCATTGGGTGAACTTATATCCCGAAGCACCTTTTTCACTCACTTTTCCGGCAGATTGCCAGGGTGTGCAGGCTATACTGAAAGTGAAAGACGGAGAGTACACGCTGACAGTCAAAGACGGCAACAGAAAGAAATCAGAGGCAAGCCTAAGCGATGCGAGTCAGCCGTTTAAGATGCATATCGGTGATGTGAGGATGGCAGTCACAGGGGATATAAAAGACGGCAAGTACCGCATTGATTACCGCACGACCGAATGGGCAGTACAGGAGTTTAGAGAGCGTGTGAGTGTGAGTCGCAGTTCGCGTGAGTCACGAATAATACACATAGGCTCAACCACAGCCGACGCACCACTGATGCGCGATGTAATCAGCACAATGCTAAATATTTATCACCACGGCTCGGCATCAGACAAGAATATACTTGCAAAGGAAACGGAGGTATTCTTGCGCGAACGCATAGCTGCGGTAGAAAGCGAATTAGACAGTGCCGAGGCCACATTGGAGTCATATAAACGCGCACACCATATAGCCAATCTGAATGCCGCAGCCGAGAGTTACCGTTCAAACAACGACATCTATGAGCAGAAAGTGGCGCAGTTAGATGCCGAACTCTCGGTGCTGGACTTTATGGCAAGCCGTCTGAATGCAATGGGCGACAATTACACCGTGCTACCTGCCAATATGGGCATAACCGACAATGCCTTATCAGAACTCGTAAGCATTTACAACAGGCATGTTTTGAATCGTGAGAAACTGCTCCAGACAGCATTGCCGGGGAATCCACAATTAGAGAGTCTGACGGAGCAAGTAAGCCATACACGCCGCGAACTGTTATCCGCCATTGAACAGTCACGGCAATCGACCATTCTGACTCGCGACAACACACGCAAACAACGTGATTTGTACGCTGCACGCCTGCAAGCCACCCCGGAGCAAGAAAGGCGGTATCAAGAAATGCTACGGGAAAAAGACGCAAAAGAAAAACAATATCTTTTCCTGATTGAAAGCAGAGAGGCTAATTCGCTGGTCTTGGCTTCAGAAGCGATTCCCGTGAAGATAATCGAACAACCGACAATCAATCCCAAGCGTGTGTCACCCAAGTTGCCACCCATTTTGCTGATGGCTGTGCTGATTGGGTTGATATTGCCTGCTTTGTGGTTCTTTATGATGGAGTTAAAGACCGTTCTTTCCACTCCTGCCAGTTCCGCTATTTCTACCGAACAGACTAAAACAGACGCGGAATGATTCTCTGCGTAGCCGAAAAGCCTTCCGTAGGGCGGTATATTGCGTCGGTGGTGGGTGCCAACCATGCGCACGACGGCTTTATGGAGGGCAACGGGTATTGTGTCAGTTGGACCTTTGGCCATCTGTGCGGTCTCTTCGCCCCTGATGAATACACTCCCCAATGGAAGGGATGGAACCTGTCCACCCTTCCGATGATTCCTGACCGTTTCGCCATTCACGTGGACAAGAACGAAGGCGTGCAGAAGCAGTTCAATATCCTGAAAGGACTGATTGCCCAGGCCGACGAGGTCATCAACTGCGGTGATGCCGGGCAAGAGGGCGAACTCATCCAGCGGTGGGTCTATCAGAAAGCGGGCTGCAAGGTACCGGTCAAACGGCTGTGGGTGTCCTCACTGACCGAAGAGGCTATCCGCGAGGCGTTTCAGAACCTCAAGGACCAGTCGGCGTACCAGCACCTCTACGAAGCCGGTCTGATGCGCGCCATAGGCGACTGGCTGTTAGGCATGAACGCCACACGCGCTTACACCTTGCGCTATGCGGAAGGCTACGGACGCGACAGGCAGATACTCTCCATCGGCAGAGTCCAGACCCCTACTCTCGCATTGGTCGTCAAACGGCAGGCGGAGATTGAGAACTTCCGCCCGCGGACATATTGGGAACTGAAAACCACCTACCGCAACACGCTCTTCACTGCCCAACTCCCCGCCGAGGAAGACGACTATGCCATCAAGACACCCGAAGAAGGGCAGCAGTGGCTCGGCAAGATACAGGGCAAGCCCTTCGTTATCACCTCCGTAGAGAAGAAGAAAGGCAAGGAGAGTGCGCCGCGTCTCTTCGACCTGACCAGCCTGCAGGTGGAGTGCAACAAGAAGTACGGCTTCACGGCGGAGCGCACGCTACAGCTCATCCAGTCGCTCTACGAGAAACGCCTTACCACATACCCCCGTGTGGACACAACCTTCCTGAGTGAGGATCTCTACGACAAGATTCCCGCTACCCTGCAGGGAATCAAAGACTTCTATCCCCAGACCTTGCCGTTGCTGCAACTCAATGCCGACGGGAAGAACGGCAAAGACAGCCTGCCCAAGACCAAGAAGGTGTTTGACAACAAGAAAGTGACCGACCACCACGCCATTATCCCCACGGGGCAGCGCCCCGACCGCATGGACACGGACGAAAAGAAAGTGTACGACCTCGTGGCACTGCGGTTCATAGCCGCTTTCTACCCCGACTGCGAAATCAGCCAGACAACCGTACTGGGTGCCGTGGAGGATGTCCCGTTCAAGGTCACTGGCAAGGAGATTATCTCTGCGGGCTGGCGCGAGGTCTTCAAGAAGGACAAACCGGAGGACAAACCCGCCGAAGAGGACGCTGCGGACGAACCCTCTGAAGACAAGGACGGCGAAAAGGAGAAGGTGCTGCCGAACTTCGTCAAGGGCGAGAGCGGAGAGCACACGCCCGAACTGGTTGAGCGCACCACCACACCGCCTAAGTACTACACCGAGGCGACACTACTGCGGGCGATGGAGACGGCGGGCAAAACCGTGGACGACGAGGATCTGCGCGATGCGCTCAAGGAGAACGGCATAGGCAGACCGTCCACACGTGCAGCCATCATAGAGAAACTCTTCCAGCGCAAATACATCGTCCGCGAACGCAAGTCCATTCACGCCACCGACACGGGCATACGCCTGATACACACCATCATATCCCCGCTCCTTAAGTCTGCCGAACTGACGGGCAGATGGGAGAAGAAACTCCGCGAGATTGAGCGCGGCGAGTTTGAGGCGGCGGAGTTCCTGAAGGAGTTGAAACAGATGACCTGTGATGTGGTCCGTGAGGTCAAGACCAACAAGGCGGGTATGCTCTGTCCAGTTTGCCGCAAGGGTATTATCATCCGTGGTAACACCCGCTACGGTTGTTCCCGTTGGCGCGAGGGCTGCACCTACGCCGAACCTTTCTGACACCCGGCGAGGTCCCAACACGCAGTCACTAACATTCACTCACCAACACGAAGTCACCAACACGAAGTGACTAACACGAAGTCACTAACACGAAGTCACTAACACGACAGCGTGTAAGCAGCAAGCAAGTACGATAGATATACGTTAGATATACGATAGATATACGATAGATAAACGATACATTAAGCAGACATCACAGTACTCTCACCGAAGGACTGAACCCTCACCGTCTGACCGCCATTACAAACCAATCCCAAGCAGTACCTGTCTGCTTGGGATTGATTGGAAACCTACAGCCATTGAGTCACTTCGGATTGCAGGAAATCCTCAAGACCGACTCCGCCGCAGACCGATAATCACTTGTATTTTTCCGCAGGGTTCTTGGATGCGCGATAGCACAAGGGCAAATTGTTTCCTTTGGAACTCCATAATGTTCAAATTTGTATTACAAAATGTTCAAATTTCAAACACAAAATGTTCAAATCACGCTGCAAAAGAAGTGATTGTCTTTGTATTACACAAAAAACAGGAAAATACACTTTTGAAATTGCCGCAACAAAAAACAATCCCAAGCAGTTCCTCTCTGCTTGGGATTGATTCTGCTACGGCTGTACGCTTGTGCGATGCAACCTTCAATCCTGAACAACCCGCACCAGCCGGACGGACCGCCCGTTGGTGCGGGAGGCACTTATGTTTTCGCGCAGGTAGTTCGAGTCGAAGTACAGGCAGTAGGCATCTTTCGTGCCGCTCTGCGTAGACGACCAGTAGTAGCCGTAGCAGCCTGCACCCCACACATTCGGAATGCCTATGCCGCGCCCTCCCGCAGTAGGAAAGAACACTGCGCCGTTAGCCTCCATCAACTGCCACTGCGCGGACGTGTAGATGTTGGTCGTGTTCACCAAACTCCAGTCCTCCTTGCTGCTCGCACTTGTCATACCGGCAGTGAAACCGCAACCCGCAGGAAGTATGAATACATCAGGCAAAATCACTAGCCCCGTCATACCGTTCACTTTCGCCGCACTGAACTTGCTTTTCGCATTCGTGCGCGTGTTGATAAGATAATACCACTCTTCCCTTGTCAGCGTATGCCATATATTCGGAGCATCATTGCTAATCTTGCTCACTCCCCAATCTACAAACGTGGAATAATCGCTGTCATCCATGCTTGACTTGGTAGGAGCATTGCCCGTACCCCAACCGAACAAATCTATCCAACCGCTGTAACCGCTGCCGATCTTCCGATTGTCGCTGTTCTGCACCGTGCCGCCGATATAACAATGGCGGACATCGCTTATGTCGGTCTCGCCATAGCCCATACCGACCATATCCCACTGGTTTTCAGCGAAACGCCAAGTATCCGTGGAGGCTTGGTACTGTAAGTTTCCTGGAGAGAACATCACCTGCTGCGTCGCACTCACACTGAACAGACCGCTGAGAGCACTGCCGCTGCCACCTGCCTGCTGTGTCATCCATACGGAAATGGCAAAGTACTCGCCGTTGGCGAAACTTGCGCCGCTCTTGGTATAAGTGTAAGTGTCTGCGCCAACAATGGCGGTAAGCGTAAGGTTTTTGTCGCTCATCGCAGGCAGAGCCACATACAGCACGCCTGTGCCGTTAGTCGCATACGTGGCGGCTGGGATGTTGGTCAGCGTCACAATATCGTTTGCGCCGTCATTCACTGTCAGAGCCGTCGGATTGGAAGGTAATGCCGAACCGTCAGAGTCTGACAGCGTGAACTTCACAAGAGCCTGTTGGTTGGCGAATTCGGCATCCGTGGTGGTGATGCTGGAGGATAACGCATCGGTCACAGTCACAGCCGCCACGGCATAGTCACACACTTTGTCGATGCTGTTAGCCGTGCCTGTCAGCGTGCCGTCATGGGAGGAATAGTCGGGAGAAAGGTATTCCAAGCGCAGAATGTCACCGTTCGCTATGGTGCCGGTCAAATCGCCGGTCAGTGTGGTTATGCTTCCCGCACTTTGTGCGGAAAGGAAACCTGTCAGTGCCTCCGACCGTGTCACGTTGTACGCGCTCACCATGTCGCCTGCCGTCCAGACAGCGGTAACCGTTGCGCCGTCATACCCCAGTACGCGGCGCGGACCGGCTGTCTTGACCGCAGCACCTTTGTTTGCCTCCACACGGACATGCCATGTCCTCGTTTTTGCGGGTTCTTTTGGCTCGTTTGATGATTGTTTGCAACCGGTAACAAGTGCCAATACTGCGCATATTGCGCATAATGATATCATTCTTCTCATTGTTCTGTCCTCCTTCTTTATTTCCATACGCTGCTGGTGACCGGTGTATAACTGATGCGTCTCGCGCTCACGCCGCTGCTTCCTCCTTCGCCCGATTCGCTACCGGCAAGCAGACAGGCGGGAGTATTCACTTCGGTGATTTCCATCACCGGTTGCTGATAGGGTGTCTTCATACTTTTTTGTCGGCGGTTGTATCCCATCGCCACGTCGGTTTTTGATTGGTTTATTGTTGGTTGGTTTTTTGTTGTTTGTAACGAAACGTATATGCACATAAAAAAGTGCGAACTCTCGCTTTTGATATATTGGTTCTCCCGGACTACCATACCCACTACATCCAATATATGCGGAATGTCCACACTCACGATGCGAACATTCGCATTTATTTAGGAAGCCGTTTTCAAAGTGTCCAAGTTTGAAAGAATCCTTAATAAAGCAAATGCTTAATTATGTATGTTGTTGCACCGCCTTACGGTGCGGGGTGTTCCATAGGCTGAAATATGCTTTGTGAGTTTTGCGTTTTTGCTGTCAGTGTGACAACTGACTGAAATATGCAGCAAAAGTACATTGTATGTACGGAAACTGCAAACAAATTCTGCATTTTGCATCACTTTGGACCGTCACGACGAGATTTATATATATTA